>NZ_JAAHGN010000424.1:0-6140 GCF_010672485.1 Moorena sp. SIO2C4
TCACCCCTGATGCCCATTCCACCCACCGGGTCAAACAGCTTTAATGAGATGCACCCCAAGAGGCAAGAGGCAAGCTAGCAATCGGGAACAGCGGATCTGGGAATTGGGAATTGGGAATTGGGAAAAAATCCTGTGTACCTGATTAATAGGAGAACCGCTCGATCAGTTTTGCGATCGCATATAGTTTAGGATTGCCATTGCCATGGTACGTAAGCATTCAGCCGTCAGCCGTTAGCCGTCAGCCAAGGCCATTGGCCACGCTACGGTAATGGCTCATGCTACTTGAGGTGCTGACGTAACAGAGATTAAACCAATGAATCACTAATTAACAATAATTCTAGCACTATTTACTGCTCAATACTCCCTTTTTTAACTACTCCTAAAAAAATCAGATTCCATTCCGTTACCGTACATTTTATTTAAAATACCTTTCCCAAAAAAAAATCATAAAAACCCTTGACAAAATATTTTATAATCGTTATGATTATATTGTTAACAACAAGCAAAAGGTGACCAAGATGGATTCCGAATTTCGCCCAAATCCCGAAAATAACCCTGAGGATATTACTCCTAGTAATAATCCTCAGGAATCTTCTCCAAAAAAATACCCTGTTAAGCACATTCTTAAGGGCTCCCGCAAGGCTATCATCAACACGATGCATAGCCTCTATGCACTGCGTTACGCCGAGATTTCTGAGTGGAGTCCTCTGCAACCGACGGGCATTCCTGGGGAATTTATTACGATGATGACGAAGTACATAACTTTGGGTTAACGGATTAACTTTCTGGGGGGCTTTGCCCCCTGGCAAAATCATCGAGTCTGCTCCCATGGAAGCAGGTCTTGATAGGGTTGAAAACGGAATCACTAATGGTCAATTTCCTAGCCGTAGATAGTATTTCTGCGGCTATTTTTTTTTAAGGGAGTAGGGAATTTAGAATTTAGAATTTAGAATTTAGAATTTAGAATTTAGAATTTAGAATTTAGAATTTAGAATCGGGAATCGGTAATTGGGAGTAGGTAATCGGGAATTGGGAATAGCGATGCGCTGCATCAAGAGGTGCGACCCGAACGCGCCCCGCGTCGGCTTTGCCTCAAGGTGCGCGTTCGGGTCGCACCTTGAGCGAATTTAATTCTTAATGGTAAGAGCGCATCAGACAGGGAATCAATGTAAAAGAAAACTGTACCTCATAACTGCGGGAAACGCTATAGTATCATAGATCTAGAGATTAAATAGTAAATATAATTGATCATGGCCGATTCTAGTTCCTTAAATAAACCAACTGTCTACTCTTCTGATGCTCCAAGCTGTGATGAGTCCCTAGTTCATCTAGATAATGTGTGGCAGGTGCAGAGTAAGGTTCTAGCAACGGAAAAAGCGCAACAGATGGCAGAGTTTTTTAGCGTTCTTTCCGACCCCCATCGGCTAAAGTTGCTTTCAGCCCTCGCACAGCAAGAGCTTTGTGTCTGCGACTTAGCAGCGATAGTAAAAATGGGGGAATCGGCAGTATCTCATCAGCTACGAGTATTGCGATCGCAAAAGCTAGTCAAATATCGCCGTCAAGGTCGCAACGTTTACTACAGCCTTGCCGATGAACATATTGTGACTTTTTATCGAGAGGTAGCTCAACACCTTGATCAAGGTTGATTATTGAGCACAGATAGGGGAAGAAGTAATATAGCAATTCTACGCCTTGTGAGGTACATATTTCCGGGTTTTAGGGACTATTAAGCCTTGTATATGCGAACAGATAAAAAATAATTGGTACCTCATAGTAATGAAAAATACTGTCAATAATTTATTTTGCACAGCTACTTACTATATAATTTGAATTATCTTTCGTCTGAATAGTCTTTCAGATATTCAGGAGATGTTCACAGTTAGATATTGCTATGGCAGAACACCATCATCATCAAGACTGCTGCAAGTCTGGGCATTGCATTGAAGCCGTTGCTGAGGTGACAACCCATGATCACTGCTGCGGCAACAGTCAAGGACAGGAGGTGACAACCCATGATCACTGCTGCGGCAACAGTCAAGGACAGGAGGTGACAACCCATGATCACTGCTGCGGGAACAGTCAAGGACAGGAGGTGACAACTCATGATGACTGCTGCGGGAACAGTCAAAGACAGGAGGTGACAACCCATGATGACTGCTGCGGGAACAGTCAAGGAAAGAATGAATTTAACTTGTGGCGCGAATTAAGAGCGGTCGCGATCGCTACTCCCCTTTTGTTAATCGGACTGATTTTTCAAGATAGTTTACATCAGACTCCTTTTGCCATAGCTGAATATGCCATCTTGATTCCTGCTTACTTACTCTGTGGTTGGGGAGTGCTAACCACTGCGGGGCGAAATATCTTACAGGGTCGGATTTTTGACGAAAACTTTCTGATGACCATTGCCACCATAGGCGCGATCGCTATTCACGAACTACCGGAAGCAGTGGGGGTGATGTTGTTTTACCAGGTGGGAGAATTGGTACAGGGGTCTGCGGTGGGGCGATCGCGTCGTTCGATTCGAGCCTTGCTGGAAGTGCGTCCCGATACTGCTAATCTGCTAGTTAACGGCGAGATAAAAACCGTTTCCCCTGATCAAGTTGCTGTTGGAGAAATGATTCGGGTACGCCCTGGGGAGAAAGTTCCCCTGGACGGTGAGATTATTAAAGGAAGTTCGCAACTGGATACGTCTGCCCTCACAGGAGAATCACTCCCCCGTACGGTTGTAACAGGAGATCTGGTGTTAGCAGGGATGATTAACCAGTCTGGAGGGCTAACCATTCGCGTTACTAAGCCCTTTGACGAGTCTTCCATTGCCAGAATTTTGGACTTGGTGGAAAACGCCAGAAGCAAAAAAGCCGACACGGAAAAGTTTATTACTCGCTTTGCCCGCTACTATACTCCTGTTGTGGTGTTTCTTTCCTTAGCAGTTGCCCTGTTACCACCTTTGCTAATTTCGGGAGCAAGCCCAAGTACCTGGACTTATCGAGCCTTGGTGCTGTTGGTGATTTCTTGTCCCTGTGGATTAGTCATTAGTATTCCTTTGGGCTATTTTGGCGGTATTGGAGGAGCAGCCAAGCGCGGTATTTTGATTAAAGGTTCTACCTTTTTAGATGCCCTAACTCAGGTGAAAACCGTCGTCTTTGATAAAACTGGCACCCTTACTAAAGGAAACTTTCGAGTCACCGATATTATTACCCACAATGGTTTGAGTCAAGAGCAACTACTAGAATTAGCTGCTCATGTAGAATCTGGGTCAAATCATCCCGTCGCCCAATCGATTCGACAAGCTCATGGCAAACCGATTGATAGTTCTAAGGTTGAAAATTATCAAGAAATTGCGGGACAGGGTATTCTCGCCCAAATTGATGGAAGAGTTGTGATCGCAGGAAACGATCGCTTACTCCATCGAGAGGGGATTTCCCATGATGTTTGTGTGGCTGACAGTACGGTAGCTCACTTAGCGGTGGATGGTGAATACAGTGGGCGTATCTTAATTGCCGATGAACTCAAAGAAGATGCCATCAATGCTATCCAAGCACTGCACCAACAGCAGATTAAAACTGTGATGCTGACCGGAGACAGTCAAACCATAGCTAATACTATGGCTCGAAAGCTAGGGATAGATGATTTTCAAGCGGAACTCTTACCAGAGGATAAGGTGAATGCTTTAGAGAATATCCTCACAGCAGTAAACCAAAGTAACCATAAAACCGCATTTGTGGGAGATGGCATCAACGACGCACCAGTAATTGCTCGTGCTGATGTGGGCATAGCTATGGGGGGATTAGGCTCAGATGCTGCTATCGAAACCGCCGACGTGGTAATTATGACCGATGCTCCCTCTAAAGTAGCAGAAGCGATCGCGATCGCTCGCCGAACCCTAGGTATTGTTTGGCAAAATATTATTATTGCTTTGGCAGTGAAAGTCGTCTTTATTGTCCTGGGCGCGATGGGGGTAGCAACTCTCTGGGAAGCTGTATTTGCTGATATGGGAGTGGCTCTATTGGCGATTCTTAATGCTAGTCGGGTATTGCAGATAAGGGACAATTGAAGATGTGTAGAAATTATTTAAGCTTTTAACTATATTCATGGAACATATCTCGTGTAAACTGAGGAGAATCAGAAGGAATAGGGTTTTGTTGCATTCGCTCAACAAGTAACCTTAAAAAATTTTTTCTAGCCTCAATATCGGTAATCTGAGGAGGAATGACTTGAGGGGAAAGCTCCATCATAATAAGAATTAGGGGTAGATTAGTTAGTTACTTAAAGTTTAGCCTATACAAAGGTAAGCATATGCGCTACGCGCAATCGGTGCTTTTAGCTGCGACCCGTGGTGAATTTAATTCTTCATGGGTCAAGCGCACCTAAGGAAGATGATTTTATTTATGCTTTCATTTGTTTTAAGGCTTCAGGTGAAGGGTATCTATTTACCTCAATCAACAATTGTCTTTCTAAAATGCGATCGCTACTATTAAACTGTAAAATTCTGGCTGTGACTTCCCCAATATCTGTTAAAGATTGAATCATTGCACCCTCAAGACGAAAATGCTCAGACCATTGCTCTCGTCTAGGATTAAAAAATCTCACCAGATCACCTGTGGGCCAAATAATTGACCCTAAATCTGTTCCTTTATTTAGGTTACAATACAAACAAGCATAGGCTAAATTTTCCGCAGTCGTTTCACCCCCATGCTTGACACTAATAATGTGGTCAAATTGACACCCACCGCTATCCTGTTCAGAAATCAGACAATATTCACACAAACCTTTAGCCCGCTGACTGACTAATCGTTTCAGTTCTTTAGTGATATACTGTCTAGGCATAATTAATTTATTTATATACTTCTCTCTATACTAAGAGACAGATTTAAGGTATTGATGAGCTCTAGCTTTCGCCAATCTAATTAGATGTTCGACCACTAAAAACTGTTCAAGTTCGTTTTTTTCAGATGGGGATAAATCTCCTAATTTTGCTCGTTCCACTAAATCGTCTATCTGTTCCTTTGTAGCTTCCGAATATTTAAAATTAGTCACACTTTCTGGGCTAGTTCCTTGAGCAATAAAATTAATAAATTCATCGTATATTTTTTGATTTTTTACTAAAGTCGTCATGGTCACATTCCGAACAACGATAACAATGGGCAACTATATTATAGACAATCAGGGGATAGAATTGGTAAAATCAATATCTCTTGATCGATTTCTTGCCGATAGGCAGCAATTTCAGGCTGTAGATCGTCAAAGGTCGGGTCATCCTTAAACCATCCAAATTTATCCAGCCAAGGATTTCCTGTCTTCCCTAGTAGGGGAATGTCAACTTCAACTACTTCAACCTGATTAGTTAGATAGTCAAGTAGTTGGGCTTTAAGCTGATTGATGGCAGCATCACGGCTATTTTCTACAACCATGACTTCGGGCCATTCTTTGGCACGGGCGATATATTTATCGTTTTCTCTACTGAGGATAACTTCATAAATCATGACTCCATTTCCTGCTCATCTTTAGTGGCTATTTCAATTTTACCTCTTACTCTAGAGCGATAACCACTTTGCCCTGATGTTTGCCTATACCGAAATACTGGATCATTTCAGGCACTTCACTTAATGTGTAAGGGCCATCTAGCACGGGCTTGACATCGCCAGCTTTGAAAAGCTTATTGATGTAATCCAAATCCTTGTTTGGTTTGAGAGTAACCAGACAGACTCTCTTATTGCTAAATATACGAATGATTGCCTGCAAGAGTAATACCTGAAAAAGACAAGCGGTGTCCCCCCCAACCGTTACATAGGTTCCCTGGGGATTCAGTACACGTAGATAATTGAATATCGAGCGATTTGTCTTGGTATCTAGTATCAAGTCGTACCGTTCCTTGCCCTGTGTAAAGTCTTCCTGGGTGTAATCGATCGTTTGCCCAAATCCGACTGAGTGCATCATGTCGAATTTATCAGAGCTATCCACTCCAGTCACGTCAGTCACGCCAATGGATTTGGCGATCTGCACAGCCAACGTACCAACACCACCACCTGCACCGTTGATCAATACTTTTTGTCCGGGCTGGATCTGTCCTTGATCAACCAAACCTTGTACTGCTAGCATTGCGGCATGGGGAAGTGCTGTGGCTTCAACAAATGTCATGA
>NZ_JAAHGN010000425.1:0-6117 GCF_010672485.1 Moorena sp. SIO2C4
AAGCAGAAATAGAATTTGGGATTGGCATTCACGTGGAACTGGGAAGACAACGAATGTCCCTCAAATCAGCGGATGAGATGACTGAAATGCTAGCGCTATCGATTATTGAAGATTCTGCCTATAGCCGCACAGTGCGAGAGTGGGATGAAGATAAAGCAGAATGGACAGAGTTGGAAATAACTGACCCGCCTTTTCAGAAAAGCGATCGCATTCTGGCATTCGTAAATAGCATGGGTGGTACTCCCTTGTCGGAACTGTACATTGTGTATCGCAAATTAGCCCAAATCTGTGAACAAAAGGGACTGGAAATCGTGCGTAGTCTGATTGGTCCTTATATTACGTCTCTAGAAATGCAAGGCTGCTCGATTACCCTACTCAAAATGAACGATGAGCTAATTAAATTCTGGGATGCACCAGTCAAGACACCAGCCCTGCGTTGGGGACTATGATTGGTATCATATCGGGGAGCATTGGTATGGTACAGCTTAGCTAATTGCTAATTGCTCATTGCTAATTACTAATTGCTAATTGCTACCTTGACGCCCTGAGCCCCTGAGCAACTCTGCCACTATGGTAACTAAACATCAAATTATACAGTGGTTACAAGCAGTAGCTACTGTACTAGAACAAAACAAGGACTATCTAACCGAACTTGATGCTGCTATTGGTGATGCTGACCACGGTATCAATATGAATCGTGGCTTTCAAAAGGTGATCACTCAGCTTCCTAAAGTGGCAGATAAAGACATTGGCAGTATTCTCAAAACCGTCAGCATGACTCTAATTTCCACTGTGGGAGGTGCCAGTGGACCACTTTATGGCACCCTGTTCTTGCGCTCAAGTGCAGCAGTAGCAGGAAAGCAAGAACTGACAGAAGAGGATATGGTAAAACTATTCCAAGCAGCAGTGGAGGGAGTCGTCCAGCGAGGCAAAGCCAACTTGGGAGATAAGACCATGTTAGATGCTCTATCACCCGCAGCCAATGCCTTCGCACAAGCTGTAGATAAAGGAGACAGTATGCTAGAAGCCTTGCAACAGGCTGTCAAGGCAGCAGAACAAGGGATGAAAAATACTATTCCCTTGGTGGCCAAGAAGGGACGAGCCAGTTATTTAGGGGAGCGCAGTGTGGGACATCAAGACCCTGGTGCTACCTCAGCCTATTTGATTCTCCAGACACTGCTAGAAACTATTGGGTAATAGAGCAGTTTTCAATTGGGTGAGGTACAAATTCTTGGGTTTTAGGGAGTAGGGAGTAGGGAGTAGGGAGTAGGGAGTAGGGAGTAGGGAGTAGGGGTAAGAAAATTGACTGTACCTCATAAGTAGCATAAACGCTATAGTTAACGTTTAACTTTAGTAACTTATTAATAACTTAAGCGATCGCATCTTATTGAAGGTCAACCGTCACCCATCAACCGTCACCCATCAACCTTCAACCTTCAACCTTCAACCTTGAACCCTAAACCTTCAACCTTGAACCCTAAACCTTCAACCTTCAACCTTCAACCCTAAACCCTCAACCTTCAACCTTCAACTCTCCCTCAACCGTCAGCCCTCAACCAAATTTGATAATCATAGCTTGCACCAGCTGAATAATTTCAAAGGTGACGAAGACGCTGAGAATAATTGTCACTAATTTATTCAGTATCGGTATGTTGCCATACCCAAACCAAGAGGCAACAAACTTGATTAACACCATACAAATGGCGCTAATGATTAAAAATTGCAGGAGTGCCATAGTTTGATTCCCTGATTAACACGAAACAAGTCAGTAATCTAGTGTATTCCCTATTCAATAAGGAGTACCCTAATTACAAGGAAAATTTTAGAAAAATCTTAAACAATCAATCAAAATTAACCCTATTGTGATCCGTAGTATATTCCCCTACCATTGGTACCAATAAAGACAAGTCCGAACTCCTGCTTACTCGCCTCCATCACACCAGGTCTATTGCCAATTGGTCGGGAGCGATCGCCCATCCGTGTCCATGTGCGTCCCATGTCAAGAGACTGGAATATTCCTGGTTCTTCGGCACGGCTTTTGGCTGAGCTTCCTGAAGTCCCTGTAGCTTCTTGATTCCTAACCCCATTCTCAAGATTGGGAACATTTCCATCAATATTTCCATAAATATACAGTGCTGGAGTGTCACTCCCCTGGGGTGCTTTACCAAAAGCAAATAGGTGAGCTCTGGTGACTGAAGGCAGCTTAAGGAATGACTTACCGCCATCGGTAGAGCGATAGAAACCCTTGCGGTCTAGACTCAGCCAAATTTCGCCCTTAACCCCTGGCACCGTTTTCAGGGAATGCCAACCTTCATTCCGCAGTGAATCATTCACAACTTGAAAGGATGAGCCACCATCATTGGAACGATAGACTTTGCCTTTGGCATAGTAATAAAACCTGTTGCCATCTACAGGGTCTGCCGCTAAAGATTGAGACCAATTCCATGGACCACCGGGACCATTGGGTAATCCTGACACCTTTTGCCAGGTCACCCCTCCATCCTTAGTGCGCAACGGCTGACCTTGACTAACTGTCACAACAAATAAATTGGGGTTAGTAGCAGACATAGCCACCCGCATCGGCATAGTATTGTCTGGGAATGAGGCAAACTCTTGCCATGTCAGACCACCATCAGTGGAAGTCGCGCCAGTATAGGTTGAATTCCAGCGGTAACCACCAACCCGAACCATCTGTAAGGGTTTAGTTTCACAGTAAGCAATACTATAGGTATCCTGGAATGACTTACCAGGTTCCCCCAGACCAAGTCGTTGAGAGGGGTAAGTATCTAATCCTTGGTTATGGTAGAAACCATCCACATCCGCCACCCCACTTACCAGTATGGGACCACGGGGTGGTGAAACCAGAGTGAACGGAACAACTTCCTCGTGTCCGGCGGCATAGTTAGTCCAAACAACGGGATTAGCATTAAGATCATCTGTCCGCCATACACCATACCAATCCGTAAACCACACTCTTCCCGGTACTTTCGGGTCAAATTCCATCCCTGCCATATGATTGGCAAAAAATTTCTTCGGCCACCAGGGAATAGTGTTGTTAGCAGAAGACTGCTGCTGTTTCCAGGTAGCGCCGCCATCCAACGAACGGTAGAATTTAGTTTTTTGTGTGCGGTTTAGGGCAACTATGATATCCTCACGATTAGCAGGATTCACACTGACCGGACCAAAAATCCGATTAGATCCCCCTGGTTTCATGGTTTTCCAGACACCATTGGCATACTTGTGGACTCCAGGATTACTGGTACTGGTAACGTAGAGGATTTTATTGTTTCCCACAGCCATGCGATTGACTGTTTTTGGGCTACCAGCTACCTGAGTCCAGCTGACCCCAGAGTCAGTAGATTTGTAGATGCCATCTCCATAGGGCGAAGCATACACTAAGCCCGGTACCTGTGTATCAAAGACAATCGCTGTAATACCAATTTTGTTATCTGGTTTACCTGCAAAAGAAGTCACGTTTTCCCAGGTTGCACCAGCATCCGATGATTTCCAAAGTCCATCTTCTCTAGAGCCGAACAGGATAATATTGGAATTGAACGGATCAACAGCTAGTCTCTCTCCTAGCCATTTTTTCTTGTGGTTAGCCCCCATCTTGAGCTCTAGGTTCAACTTTGTCCAAGTTTGTCCTTTATCGGTAGATTTAAATAGTGCTCCTGGTTCAGCCCAGGGATATTTTCCAGCTGCAATATAGACAATAGTGGGATCATTGGGATCAACAGCCAGTGCTTCTCCTCCATAGTAGTTTCTCTGAGAGAAGGGAAAGTGTTCTGTCAGGGGAATCCAACGTTGTTTCGCCTCATCCCAACGATAGAAGCCACCCACATCAGTCCGAATATAAACTAAGTCTTTCTCCAGTGGATGGAGGTAAACACCAGTGACATAACCACCACCTCCGATCGCTACATTAGTTGTGCCGAGGCGGATGTTGTTCTGGTATTTCCGAGAGCTAACTACCTCAGCCTGTCCTGAATTTACCTTAACGATATCAGTGACTAATACAATTGACCCCAGCATCATCAAACTAGTCAGGATCATCAGTCCTAGAGTAACCCTTTGCCTAAACCAAGGGTTTGGTTGGGTAATAGCTCGAATCCGGTGATTGGGAATCCACTTAGCAAGGGTTAGCCCAATCGCAAAAATAAATAAGCCTAAAAGCACCCTGAGTGCGATCGCAAGCAAGTCAATCATCAAAAAAATAGATCAGCAACTTGGACAAGACTTACCCAGTAACTCTACTAATAGAGTACGTTAATAACTCACCCTACTATTTATATCGATTTATAGGGTTTGTTGCCCAGTTTTTTCTAAGTCTTACAGAATGCTGCTGTGTCTTCTAGCTACCGCTAAGGCGTAGCCAAGAAATTCCAAGCAGAGTCTTCTTCACAGATTATCGTAAATTCAGGCTCACTGAGGGGAGCTAACCCCTTTAGCCAACTGTTAAGTTTAAAAATATTCAAACCACACTGGTTGACTAGCAAATCATACATCATACCTGGCGTTATTTTATAATCAACCATGCCACTATGACCAAATTCAAAGACTAGGTAAGGCTTGTGGGTTTTTAAGGTTCGGATAGCACCTTTGAAAACCTGAAACTCTGCTCCTTCTACATCTACCTTAATGAAATTAACCTTGAAGTCAGGTTGAAGGATGTCATCAAGTTTTTGAGTTTTGATAGCAATAGATTCTGTTTGAGCATTGTTATAACCCCAATAGCTGTAGTCTCTTTGTTTTAGACCACTGAGTGCTGGGGCATCAACAACATGCCAGAACGTGGTTTCTCCCTCTAAATCACTCAAGGCAATTTGCCTAACATCAACCTTTGGGAACCGTTTTTGCAGCCTAGTAGCCAGCCGGGGGAGCGGCTCGAAAGCATAGTGATGACCGAGGGGAGCCAGTTGGCATATTTTTGTCAACACACTCCCCATGTTGCTACCCACATCGATACAGTTTGAGGATTTGTCTAAAATCCGCTTCATAATCTGATAGACATAGGTGTCATCTTGCCTGCTGGTCAGGATCTTTTGGCTAGGAGGCTTGATCAAATCAACAATACTTCTTGCCACAGGCTCAAACGGTGTGCCAATCAATAACTCTTTCAGATTAGTTTTTATGGTTAAAGGTAGATTCATTTTTTAGCTGCGTATAAACCTCAGCTTTTATTTTATCGCAGAAAATAATGAGGGTTGAGGAGTTTTATATACAAATTTTTATAAAAGCTTTACAAAGTGTTTGTAAAGCACCATATCATACTAAATCCTGTTCACACAGTGGCTTAGGCGTGCAAAACCTCAAACCCTCTCCCCATGTCCCTATCACCCCATCTCCCCATCAGTAAGAAAAGCTACTTTCACAACCGGACTTAGTATCAAATACTAAGCTTGCTCCTGATAAATTCGGCGCTTTTGTGAAGCTCCTGTCGTTTTTAAAGCCACAGCTTCCATTTGCTGGTAAATAGTTTTAGGTAAAAGTCGGAGCAAATAAGCAGCAGCCCCCGTCAACAGAGTACGAAGCGGTTCCTCTAGCAAAATACGCCAGTAAGTCGCTAAAGCCTTATTAAACAATTCTGTTGCCATCAAGCCTTCGTTGATGCTGAGGGCACGTCGAGCACCAAACCGTAAATAATAGGCGCGGGCTGGGTTTTCACATTCAGCAATTACCTCTGGAGCATAGGCACGTGTTTTATCAATCACCTTTTCTAGAGAGTTTATATGCTTGAGTATACTAGCTGAATGCCCTTGTGAATGAATACGATATAAAGTTAGCGCCTCTGGCAAACCTTCCATCTGCCAATCAGTTTTAATAGCCATGCGCAGCCAACATTCCACGTCTTCGATATTGTGTAATTCAGTATCAAAATAAGCCTCCTCCGTAGCTTGATCGTTTCGGTATCGAATTGCTTCAAACACTTCTCGCCGAATCACTGGTGTTGAACCATTCCCAATCGGATTACGACACATGATATAATCTGTAGTTATATCTTTAGTTTTGGCTATTTGATAGATTCCTAACGGACTTCCTGTTTCATCAATGAACGCAGAATAGCTAAAACTGACTCCTACATGGGGTGATGTTTCTAGATATAAAACATGCTTTTCA
>NZ_JAAHGN010000426.1:0-6111 GCF_010672485.1 Moorena sp. SIO2C4
GAAGACAGGAACGCTTACGACTAAAACTTGTTCGCCTCGAAACTCTTCCTTATATCTTTTGCAGAAACCAGCGACTTCTACCCATTCTCCTCCTTGGTGAGAGTAGAAACGGATGCCCATTCGTGCCATTGCGCATTCCCATATACCTGAGAATTTATTGGCCATAGGCAAAGAGTTATTAAAATACACGTCTACTACCTCATTTGAAAATGACCTTTTAGACTCACGACAACTTAACCACATAGCGCCGCAGTTTATCGCCACCTGTTTAATATTGTCATAAACAAAAGTCTCTTTAATTAAAAGCTTATATTGTGGGTACAATAGCTTACAACTCATATGAAACCTCTCCAACTCTATATCTACATTATATAGTAGAGCTGGAGAAAGTCAATACTACTTATTTGCCTCCGGCTCTACTTGTTGAGAAGTGTCAAACATCTAAGCCATTAATAATTAACATTGTGAATTATTAATAAGTAATAATTTTAAGAGTTTTGTGATCAGTCCTAAGATTTTCGCAAACTTCCAAGAAATGTGAATAGCTGAAATACTCGTCTGAATAAGATAGTTGTATATTTGGATTGCTTTGGTGCTCGACTTCGTATCTCAAGATTTCAGAATCCAGTCGTTTGCCTATTTGAGCATTAGGACATAGCTGCAAAATTATTTCATGTATTCGCAATTTGCCTTTAACCGCATCTAAGAAGATCTCATTAAATATAATTTCGCTAAAATCTTTTTTTGTATTATAAATGTATCCAGTGTAAACGACCATATCTTCGATAACAATTGGCAAGTCATTCTTTACTAACGCTTCTATGATGTGCTTAAACAAAAAATAAGTGCCTAGGCACTCACTGTTATTTATCTGGGTTATGCATAGTCCGTCAGCCCTATTCTTTAAGCCGAAAGCCTTTCTGCCAAGATTTGAGTTAAACCTCCAGGTTTGAGTTTTTCTTCTAAGGCATAGCCACAATTGCTGGTATAATTGATTCATGTTAGTCTGATGTTCTAGTGATTTACTCCGTAACTTTCCCTGGCCAGATTTGTGTGACCAGGGAAAGTCTTCTATTTAGATCTTGAAACTCTACCTTGTCCTGTCTTGATAATTAGAAATATGGAAATGAATGATGAAGGCTTCTTCATTAAGTTGTTTCAATAAATGTACAGCACACTCGACATCAAATGTACGAAACTTTAGGTAATCAAGACCTACAAAATACATGATATCTTTATTTTGGTTAGTAAGGAGTTTTTTCTGGAGCCATTTCGTGAATCCCACGCTAACTTTGCCGTAATTACTTTCAAAGATTTGATCGTCATAGTTAAAAATTTCATCACTTGTATACTTCTTGGGCAAAATTTTATCTTGGGTAGCTTGTGCGATCGCTACATCTTCTGCAAATCGGGCTTTTGCCTCTTCATGTGACTTTGTGACATAGTAAGGGAACTTATCCTGATACAGTGTATAGAGCTTAGACATTTTCTTTGGTCCTATGTTGCAGCATGTGTGAGCATGCGTGTAGGATGCGCATCCCCCATAGATCGTTAGCTTATTTCTAATCTAACAACTTGACATAAAATTGAAGTCCACATGACTCAGTGTATATGGAATCTTCAATCTGAGCATCAGTGCCGCTGTAGAGACTTCCCCCTTGTAGTTGGATTAAACCCTCAGCGTGCATCTTCAACAACCAATCATTGAATTGCTGACGACGGCAGCTAATTCCGATATGTCTTCGTATTCGATAAATCGGGACTCGTTTGTCCAGATTATATTCAGTGTTTAGCTGATGCCAAATATCAATTACTAGTGGGCAGAAGTCTTCGTAAGATAAGGTACTTAGCTGGCAAAAATCAGTAATAGTTTTGTCAAGCATATTAACATCTGATTCATCAAGGGGAACAAGGAACTCCCCGTATATAGAGCCATGAAAGTGCAGGATCATATACCCACAATCATCAACCTGGATTTCAATGTCAGAAAACATGGTTTTGGAGAAAGTAAATGAATATGCGTGTAGGATGCGCATCCCCCATGGATTATTAAGTCGTTTCTAGCCTAACAGCTTGGCATAGCATCGAAGCCCAGATATCTCAGTGTATATAGAATCCTCAATCTGATCGTCAGTGCCGTTGTAAAGACTTCCACCTTGGAGCTGGATCATGTCATTAGCTTGCATCTCTAGCAGCCATTCATTAAATTTTTGGCGATCGCAGTTAGCTCCTATCTCCCTTCGTATCCGATAAATGGGGACTAGCTTATCCAGATTATATTCATCATTTAGCCGATTCCAAATATCGATTACTAATGGGTGAAAGTCTTCATAGGATAAAATCTTTGGCTTCAGGTAGTCAGTGGTAACTTTGTTCAAAGTGCGAATGTCTAGATCATCAATTGCCACAACAAAACTAATTCCTGCTGAGGCATAGAAGCAGAGACTCATTGTGCCGAATTCATCGATTTCAATCGAGATAGTAGAAAACATAACTTTCCCAGAAAAATGAACAATCATGCGTGTAGGATGCGCATCCCCATAGAGCTTTAATTCTCGTTAATGTATGTGATTGTAACTGGTAAATCAAGGTGATTTCCAATCTTACGATAAAGATATATTTTGTCTACAATATTTTTATTGTGATATTTATATATACCTTGGGTATTTTTATTGACTTTCAATAATACTGGTCCATTGAGCCAACCCACGAATCGTTCATCAGAGATAATTAAATCTATCTCTTGAGCAGATTTATCCGAGATTATGTACTGACGCATGCTATTAACTCCTAATTTAATTAGCAAAGAATATGCGTGTAGGATGCGCATCCCCCTTCTAGTTAAAATTACTCGAAATCAGATTTTAGAGTCTCTTGGATGTATTGAACCCAGGCTAACGCCTTTTTGCCATCTTCAGCTGTGAGTTCTTGCCATTTAGAGTCCAGAAAATCCCTCGAAATCTCAGGCATTAATTTTTGTGCCCATTCTATAGCATCTTCTGGACTTTCCCAGTCTTTCCATGGCCGAGCGTCAAGTAGAGTTGGTGAGCTTAAGTCATCTATCCAATCTTGTAAATCATCAGCAAAAGCTTTACCTGGGCATAGATAAGTTTTATTAGATATGCTGCTCGCCCGTGATTTAGTGATGGTTAGAAGATGGTTGTAATCCATTTCTCCTGCAATATCGAATTCGTACTCAATTGAATTATTCTGCACTGGAGCCAATCCTATGCGCTGTGGAGAAAGAGTCGATACTCCTTTTTTATTTGTCCTGGATTCCATTACCCATTCTGTCTTGGATCTCATCGTAGCTATAATATGGCATTTGGTTCTCAATATTGTATCTATAAGTTTTCGCTCAATTGGCCGGGCTTTTGCCCAGTTTGAAAAGTTACTATCAACTATCTCAAGAATAGATAGCCAAGCATGCGAAAACGAATCAATGATTATTACGTCATAAGAGCCTTCTGCCATCTCGATTAACTTTATATACTGATACGGATGGAAGTCAGATAATTCAGCGACATCATACTCAAAGCGATTTGAATATCGGCTGCCACTGCCATGTTCAGTATCAATTAAAGCTGTTCGCTTTCCTAATCCTGCTGCGATCGCAAGAGCAGAATATGTTTTTCCACTACCACTTGGTCCAGAAATTGCGAGCCGAATGAATGTCTCTCGTGACGCTGCTTTCTTAAACATATTATTCCTCATTTGTTCAGTTGATAGGTGCAATGGTAGATATGAATATCTACCATATATTTTAGAGTTAAAATTCTGTATGCTCAGAATCGGCAAATGCATATACCGACTTATCTAAGCGAGAATCTATGACCCCATTCATGTAGCCAACAGAGTAGCCGCAATTGCGTTTGCACTCTCCATTGCATGAAGATTTAAGTGGGTTAATTTGACGAGCAATCTTTGTATACTCACACATACCTGTCCACGGTAAATTGTTGTATCCATCAAAATATCCGCGATCGTATCCGTATAGATCTTGTTGCTCTGTAAAGCCAAGATCACTCGCCTCATGGACATCTGGATCCAAAGGATGCTTGCCTAGATCTAAGGATTTAGGTTGCGCAGAAGTTCGAATTTGCTTTATCATGGGATTAGCCTATTAGCTGCTGGGCAGGGAAGAAGAGAAGTCTTACTACATCTGTTTCTTCTTCCTTATCTCTACTATATATGATAGAGATGAGATTGTCAAGGGATATTTATAACATAATGTAAATATCTCGCTTGTGCCCTTCTTTCTTATCTCTATCATATATGATAGAGATGGTGCTGTCAAGAGATATTTGTGTATAATGTAAATATCTCACTTTTCGTGGGTAGCAAAGAGAGATCTAGCAACTCCAACTCTATAACTCTATGCTCTCTTTGCGTTTATTAATTACTTCACTATTGGCTACTCACGATTCCCGCCAGGCTCAGAATCAGACTCAGGATCTAGATGATGATTGATATAACTAGACAGAACCTCAACTAACATACCAGCACTGTCCAGATCTATTTGAAACTGCCCTGGATTTAACCCAGAATTTTTATTAAAGTTAAGAATTAAGCTGTCTCCTAGAACTTGATTGTCACTAGACAGATGTACAATCTCTAAATCTACAAGTTTCGGCATAGCACAAGGCTCAACTAAACTAAACTACATTTCTAGAATATATGGTAGAGTGGGCGTTAGAATTTGTCAACTTCAATTACCCATTCAATACATTTTTTAACAATTTCGCCATGGCATGGCTTCGGGGCACACCAACAAACTAAATTAACCTGTTTATCAGAGAGGACAAGTTTCTTGATTCTTTTTAGCTCTGCAATAACAGCAGAATCGTTTGCTTGTATCCTTCCCCACAGCCACTTACGATACAACTGGATGACCTCATCCCTTGAGGATGTCCCCACTTTATATGGATTTCCCAAGACAGAGGGTCGTCCAATGTATATGTCTGTATCATCTAAGCTTTTTAGCAGATAGGACGAGGCTCTCTTGTTCAATATTTTAATTTCTTTCATTTTGCATCGCACTAAATCTACATATCTAGTATATATTATAGATATGTAGATTTAAAGAGTCAAGAAAAATGCAGGCACTTGCGAAGATATCAGTTTCTGACTTTGTTGAGTGGGCTGAGTCAAAAGCTCATTTGTTGGAACAAAGCATCTATACCCAAGATTACAAAAGACTGGTAGTCCCATTGGGACATAAGTTAATTAGTGTTAAACCATTGAAATGTGTTAAAGCGCATACTGACCCAAGAATGGATAAACTGGCGTCAAGATTCTGCCCAAACTGGAAATTGTCGCTTCTCTGTAAGTATGCCAAAGGAGGAGGCGTTAAATCTCACAGAGATGCATCCATATATGGTTCACGAGCTTTTGTAGTAAGTAGTACTGACTACCTTTTTGTTATTGATGGCTTAGAGCATAATTGCAAGGGTGGGGTGATCTATGAATTTAATTCCAAAAAACTTCATAGTGTACCGCCGCTAGTAGATGAAAGATGGGCTCTAATTTGGTGGGAATCATCAAAGATCTTAGACACACAGCAAACGCAACTGAATTTATTCTAAATTAGCTTGACTTTCCCCTAACTCTAATATATAATGTAGACATAGAGTTAGGGGAAACAACAATTATGATTACTGAAATTCGAAAATTAGCATTTCGTCTAGACCATTATGCTAACTTAGATTTCTGGACTGCGGTTCCATATGTATGGCAAGACTTGTTGGAAAAACTTGAAACTGAGAATAAATGCACTGCCGTAGAAAAACTTCTGAACATTTACAATATATCTTTTGGTTCTAACCTAGCATCAATTTTAATGTATCCTGATGAATTTTTCGGCATTATCGATGATGCACATAATCGATACCCATATTATCACTTAAAAATTGGGTATAGTTTTCGCAGTGATCCTTATTTTCAATATAATCCTTGGGTATATTTAGTCAATCGCCTTTGGCTGACACCAAAAAATAATAAATTAGTGTATCCAAGGCATTGGGTATTTACATGGTTTACGGCAGAAGATAAAGGTCTTGAGGAGATTTATAAACAAGTTACTGAAATTTATCCAAATCAAGATCATTTCAT
>NZ_JAAHGN010000427.1:0-6097 GCF_010672485.1 Moorena sp. SIO2C4
ATATAGAGCATGATTTTAGTGCTTTAAAGAGAGCCAGAATGTATACTTCTATAGACACTTCTCTGGATGAAGTAATTCGTGAATATTGTGCTTCTTAGTGTCTCCTCCTTATTTAAAATAACTATATCTGGGAATTCAGAAACACTTCCAGAAAATGCTTAGTCACGAAGCCGCCGTTCTCGAAGATCGAGATCCCGAACAGCTGCACCAAATGCGTATCGGAATGCGGCGCTTGCGTACCGCCGTCACTAGTTTTACCCCTGCCGTAGTCTTGCCCAAAGCAGCCTCTGAAAAACAGATTGGTAAGATTGCCCGTATTCTAGGGAGTCTTCGAGATCTAGATGTCCTCCAAGAAACCCTCCACAAAGGTTACCAACCCAAGTTACCGACCAAAGAACGGAAAGCATTGAAGCAAGCCTACGTTTACTTGGAAAAAAAGCGGTGCAAAGCTTTAAAACAAGTTCGGGACGTTCTGCAAGGTAAGCCACACCAAAAGCTTAAGCAAACCTTAAAACTGTGGCTAAAAAAACCCACCTATAAAGAAATGGCTCAGATGCCAGCGGCTGCAGTATTACCTGATTTACTCTTACCCATTGTCAGCCGCCTGTTACTCCACCCCGCTTGGCTAGTGGGCGTTGATCTTAAGGATACTGGTAGCCAAACTCCCAAGCAGCTGAAACCAGCAGCAGTTGAGTCCCTGCTAGCCATTCGTGGATCAATGATTCACGATCTACGCAAGCAAGCCAAGCGGGTGCGTTACCAAATGAATCTATTTACTGAACTCTATAGTCCTACCTATAAGGACTATGTCGAAGATATGAAGCAAATTCAAGGCATCTTAGGTGATATTCAGGACAGTATGGTTTTAGACGAATTCTTAAACTCTGTCTTTCACTCAGACCTAAAGCATAACGCTCCCCAGTTGGCTCAGTTACTACAGGCCAACCGCTACAAATCATGGCAACAGTGGCAAACCTTACAACAGAATTATTTGAAGCCCGAAACCAGGCAAGCCTTTCGGCAAATATTACTGACTGATTGACACTCCCCATGGCGCTTATGCCAGGGGATTCTTGTTTCGACGAGCTGACTTTAATACACAAGGGTTTTACCGTTCCTCGCACCAAATAACCGTCTACAAACGCATTATCTAGTTTAAGCAAGTGTACCCAGCGGTCTGCTCTCCACAAGCTTACTGGAATAACTCTCCCAGGGTTTGGGCGTGCCCCGCCCTACCTTTGACTAAAAAACTTAACTTTTGCGCTTTGGTCGGTACTCTTTAGAGTCCATGCGTTTTTAGGGTTTTTCGCTCCCTTGCTGCTACCATCGCTTTACGTCGTAGATTAATTGGTGATACCGACGACTTCTCACCTGTGGTAGGCCAGTAATAACATCATAACACAAACAGAACAAATGAAACGCCGAATCCCTCAATTGTTTTATGTCAGGGGTGATGCTAACCCCATATCTAAAGCTAGGGGCGTATAGACCTCACCCCTCACACTCCCCAATTTTTCGGTCAGGCAACTGATAGGTCTTATGCTGGTGAGGGTATAAACACGGTTAATGTATCTTGGTTGAATGAATTGTATAAAATGTGCTAGCCTTATTAACATAATAGATACAACACTTTGTTCTTTTTCCTTTCTCAGAGTCATGGTCAAGCCAAAAAAACCTTAGGCAAGACTGATTCCCTTGCTGATCTGCTCAAAAAGCAGTAATGGTTTTTAACCTGTTAGGGAACTGAAAGTGTAAAAGAAAAGATACAAGTGGTCTTATAGGAGCTTTTTGCTTGATGGACTATATAGAAAAGGTTTTGGAAAAAATTCAAGAATGGGCGCGCAAGCTTATTGAAGCGCTATTAGGTCCTGAGGCTCAGCCTGAACCAGAACCAATCCCCATTCCTGTTAATGACCCAAGGTGTCGTCGGAATTAGATAGTCATTGTGTCCGGTGATTCTCGAAAACGTCTAAGTATCCTGGTTCTCCATGGTCCCAATCTTAATTTACTGGGACAGCGAGAACCAGGTATTTATGGATCTGTCACCTTGGATGAGATTAACTATCTCCTAGAGCAAGAAGGGCAAAGGCTTGAGGCAAGCGTGACAGCGTTGCAGTCTAATCATGAAGGTATCTTAGTCGATAGGATACATGAAGCTTTAGGACACCACGACGGGATTTTAATTAATGCTGCTGCTTATACCCATACCAGTGTGGCTATTCGAGATGCAATAGCTGCGGTAGCCTTGCCAACTGTAGAAGTTCATCTTAGCAACATCTATCAACGAGAAGCCTTTAGACATCATTCGTTCATGGCACCAGTGGTAGTCGGTCAGATTAGTGGTTTTGGAGCTAACAGCTATAGACTGGGGTTACAGGCTCTAGTTCTTACATTGAGAAAATCGATTGGTAATTAAAATCAAAAATTTGATGGGTGCTGCCTTGCGGGTTGAAAAAGGCAATTTAAAAGCACACTAGATTTCTTGACAAAATATGGATGCGGTACTCACTTTTGAACCGATTTAGAGGTGCCTTGTTAGGTAGCCTTGTGGGAGAAATCCTGGCTGGGAGTGGCTGCCAAAAGTTACGACCAGCTCAAGTAAGATTTCGACCGCCATCCCAAGGGGATGCTGGTCTGAGTAAGACGATTTCCCATTGGAGCAAGATTGCTACTTGTGGTATTGAAAGTTTGATTCGCTGTGGCAACCTCGATTTAGGAGATTGGTTAGTGCAGTGTGAAAAGGCTCAACCCTCTATCCTTTCATTAAAAGGGACTGCCAACAGTAGCGAAGCAGCAGTAGCAACCTTACCAATAGCATTATTTTTTCATGAAGATGAAGTCAAGTTGCGCCAAAAACTGCTAGAGGCGGCAGCAATTTGGCAAAATGATTCTGAAAGGTTTGAGAGTGTCTTGACAATAGCTTGGGCGACAGCGATCGCCCTTACCGAAAAACTTGACTGCCCTACCCTGATTTCCAGAATCATTGCCTACCTAGGGAACTATCAAAATCAAAAGGTCTGGGTGCAACACTTGGAACAATTACAAACTCTACTCGAGCTTGGGGCAAGTTTAGAACAAACTGTTATCCAGCTGCGTCGAGAGCAAAGGCGTAGAAATGAGTCTGAGGATGACTGCTCTTTATCGATTGCCTTAGCATTGTACTGTTTCCTAAACACCCCAGAAGATTTTCGCCTCTGTGTAACTCGTGCAGCTCTTACAGGCTATCAATCACAAACTACTGCTGCCTTAACAGGTGCTTTAGCTGGTGCCTATAACGGTATCATCGGTATTCCAGTGCCCTGGCTGATGGCGCTTAACCTCAGCGGTACTGGGGTTGACCAATGGCAATTAGCAGACCAGTTGTTGGCAGTGTGGTCAGGTGTATATGATGTTTCAGCCATAGCTGAGTTTCAGAAGCTAGCTGTGGTAGCACCAAGAGTGATCGGATCGCGATAAGCTGTTCAATCAACGGACTGTCAAACCAAAAATGAAGCTCCACCTACAAGGGGCTGTAGCCTGAAACTTGATGGTACATAAAATTTTCATGGCCTGTGTTGCACCCGTGGTGTTGAATTTGCTACCACAGCTATAGGTAAAACCAATATAAACCAGTTAAACTAAGATGATCTAAAAAAACACTGGCTTCTGAGCCTTGTCAGCTAAAAATCAGTGAAGTCTGAGATTATATTCTGTTACTGACCCCGCAATAAAGGGTGCTTATGGGGTAAGACTTAAGCCTAAGTGTGACTAGACCATTGAGCCTAATCCTGGTAAGAACTTCCAGCCACAACCCCTAAGCTGGAGTATCTGCAAGACTGCTGACTTCAGTCGCGGTTAACGACAGGAATCATCTTGGATTAGGTGGTCGAGGGGACTTATAACTCCATGATTGAGGATTATCTCCATGGGAGTAGCCATTTTATCACCAACTCGACAGCCACTAATGCAAATTACCCCAAGTTCCCCTAGGGAATGGATCAAAGAAAGAAAAGCTAAAGTTGTAAATAATGACCTAGGCGTATTTACGGTGAAGTTGGTCTGTGAATCATCTGGAAGTCAAACCCAACCAATAGCCATGGGGATTGACCAAGGTAACCACGAAACCATAATTACCACTTTAATGAAGTTTTCTGTTCGCAAACTCCAGTTACTGTTACAGTATACAAGGCCTGATTGTCACTGGAAGTTTCCCACGCAACGTGGGCTCTACCCATGTCAAATGAGTGGATTTAAAATGAGTGGAGGCAAACTTTCCAGTGTTTTTTATGAATAATAAATAAATGTAGATGTCTTTAAGCAAAATGCCACCACCACACAGCAAATTGTGAGCAGACCGCTACTGTTACCAGACATTGCCATTCCTGTGCTATGAAAACGTTCAATTCGCTGACGCAGCCGATCACGCAATTACGGCGAACATCTCAGCACCTTCGCAGTTTTTTGGGATTTAACTCCTCTAGTGCTGCCAAATCCTCAGTTAGCCCACAGCAGGAGAATTTGAAAGGACAACCTCTACAGCCGAGAGAGTCTCCAACCCATGGTGAAGGCACTTCGACTAGCCTAACTTCAGGAAAAGATTGGGGCAAAAGCCAGCACCAAATTCAACAGAGAATTACTCTACCTGTAATGTGGACTTTAGCAGTGGTTTCCCTGACCAGTGTTATGGGAGGGCGCTTTTACAATCAGCCACAGCTACGTGAAGACAGAGTAGCACCACAGACAATCCGGGCACCATTCGATGCTATAGTTGAGGACTCTAAGACCACGGCTGAGAGACGCAAAGAAGCTCAAAGAGGTGCTCAACCAGTCTTGATGATTGACCAATCTGTTACAGAAGGAATTTATCAAAATCTTGATAAGTCTCTGGACGCTGTCGAAGAACTGCGCACTAACAGCGGTGTTTTTCCTTTTGTAAAGACTGATGTACTATCCATCGCCACCCAGCGGTATCTACGGCAAAGTAAGGAATGGGAATGGCGGGCTATCTTGGCATTTTCAGATATCGATAACCATGGCAACGGGTTTGATTCTGAAGCCAAACCACCGACTCCGCCAGAAAATTCATTAAATGTAGCTTTTGTTCAGGCAGTAAGTGAACTGCAAAGCTACCGTCAAAAGTCTTCTGAACAAGAGTTCTCAGCTCTGATTGAGTCAATATCTGCTGCTCGCCAACAGTATGCTCAGGTGTTGCCTCAGCTCTCAGAATACCTTAGCCCTGAATTCAGTAGCCTAAATGATGTTTCCGTACTCGATCTATCAGATCAAGATTGGCAGAAAACCCGCATAGTCATTAAGCAGGCTGCTAGTCGCATCCTGACCCAAGGCATTGTTCCAGGATTACCACCAAATCTGATCCAAGAGGCGGTGAAGGTAAACTTGAGTAGCCTTATGCCCCAGGAAGCTCAACCACTAGCCAAGTATTTACTAGTGAGAGTTTTAGAACCCAACTTGATCGAAAACAAAGAATTAACCAAGCTCATAGCAGAACAGGCAGCAGAAAAAGTGGAACCAATGATGGTTTCAGTGCGGAAAGGAGATGTGATTGTAACCGAAGGTGAAACCATCACTCAAACAGACTTTGTACTACTGGATTATTTCGACTTAAGCCGTCGAGGAATTAACTGGCTGGGTTTGATGGGATTTGGTGGTTTGGTTACTACTACGGTGGGCATCTTTGCCTTAGTGCAACGGCGAGTTCACCCGAAATGGAGACGGCGGGACTACATTTTGGTATTGCTACTGACCCTGAGTATGCCAATATCAATACTTTTCAAGAGTCCCTTCTTCGAGATTCCCTACACTATGCCTGCTATTGCTTTGTTAGTAGGGAACTTTTATGGGTCTACGATGGGCGTGACAGTAGTGGGTTTACTGACAGGCTTAGTGACCTTTAGTATGGAAGTCACTGGAGAACAAGTACTAGCAAATGTTGCTGGTGGTTTACTGGGTGCCTTGATGGCAGGACGAATGCGATCGCGAGAGGAATTGGCTCTGCTCGGAGTTGGGGTGGGCTTAACTCAAGGTGTCGTTTCCCTGATTATCAATCTGATTATTAGTGCCACTGCTAGTACAATTTGGTCTGCAGTTCTGCCAGGAG
>NZ_JAAHGN010000428.1:0-6080 GCF_010672485.1 Moorena sp. SIO2C4
TCCCAGGTTTCGGTGTGCCGGAAACGAAACCTTATCAGAGGGTCGCCTTAATCAAAAAGGTTAAAACTTTTTACTCATAGCCGACTAACTATAAAGGCGACCCTCTGAATACGGTAACTTCTAACCCCACCGTACCTAATCTAGTTAACAAGTTAGATAAACTTTTTCTTGATCTTATGTTTTCGTAGATATCCAAATCTAAGAATTTGATTATGCAATAAGCTGATATCTTAGCTTATTTTTTACATCATCTACTTATTTTAAGATCATGTTTATCTATAACATTATTTTTTTTTATCTTAACACGATGCGATCAAACCGTCAAGTCTTAATTTCAAAAAAAGCCGTCCCTAGAAGTTACCGTAAGAATAAAGAAGCCTTTAAAGGGGGCAGGCTATGAGCAGAAGGGTTAAAACTTATTAATTAAGGCTTCAAAATTCTAAGGTTTCGTCTCCTATAAGGACGGGGCTTTAAACCCAAATTTTTTGGTAAATCCCCAAACTTTCAATTATGTAACATCTCGAACTATTAAATTATCCCAAATGAGGTTTATTTTAAGCTGACCGCTGACCGCTGACCGCTGACCGCTGACCACTGACTACTGACCGCTGACCACTGACTACTGACTACTGACCGCTGACCGCTGACCGCTGACCGCTGACCGCTGACCGCTTTTGCCCACCCTACAAGCTTGACATATTGTCAATTTTGTTGTAAGCGAACTAGTTCATTGTGGATGCGCCGTTGTAACTTCTGATCCGATTGGGCGCTAACGGTAATGGAATTAAATCGAGATATGGTCAAGTCATGACTTTCAGCAATGGTTTTCGAGCGCTTACAGTAGTTTACAGCCAGATCTTGGATATTTCGACGTAGACCTGCGATGGTTTTTACTTGGGTGCAGTTAATTTCAGGAACTATCTTGTCTTTGTCTTTGGTTAATTCCTGAATATCCTCATAGACACCTTGACGATTTTGATCGATCGCCAGAACAGCTTTGGCGTAATTCTTCAATTCCTGACTCTTTACTGCATCTGACGCTACTGTGGGGATAGCTGCGGTGGGGTCAGGGTCTGGACTGGAAGAACATCCAACCAAAACCACTATCATTCCGGCAAGCCATCCCAAGGGATAGATAAATTTGTTCATTAGCCGTTTTCTGGGAGATAAGCGACCTGCAGTGGCTAGCCGAAAGCTGGATTAGCCTATTTTTTACTATTACTAGTGGCTAGCTATTATGGTTGTTTTCAAGGTAACTATACCACTATAGGTCTAAACTTGATTGATAATTCCCAGGTGTGCAACTCGTCTTACTGCTTGCCCAAGAGGAACGTTGAGACCCTTACGCTTTTCCCAAAACGATTTAATTATGGTTGACGTTATGGTTTAACTTATGGGTCAAGGGAATAAGTGGCTGATGATTCGAGCTATCCCCAGCTAAAAGCTAGCGTCAAATTTGGCTTGTTGAATACGCACTAATTCACTTTGAATCTGTTCCCGTAAACTTTGATTATCTTGCATCTGAATAGTAATTTCGTTGAATCGTTTATTTCCTCCTTCGGGAAAATACTTAGAAACAATTCCCTCTGACTGTTGGCAGTAATCTTGAGCAATCTCTTGGGCGGTGGAGGGCAGCTTATTGATGCTGTCGGAGTCATCGCAGAAAATTTCTGGTTGCTCTCCTAGGATTGTGGTGATTTTTTCATAGGCAGATGCGCGAATAGGCTCTATTTGTAATAGAACTTCAGCATATTGAGTGACGTCATTAGGACTAATGTCAGAGGTGACATCTTGAGCATAGGCTGAAGTTCTAATCACAAGGGTATAAGAGTCTTCAGAAAGCTCAGGGATAAATCCAGAGAGCAAACTAATAGCAGTAAGTCCTCCCACAAGGAGAGATTGGGAGAAAAGTTGGGTCAACCTAAGTTTTAGAGAGTTAGCAGTGAGCATGATGATAGATTATGATCAAAACAAACAATAACCAAAACCACTAAGGGCTAGTTTAATGTGAATTAATTTATGGGTGGTAAGTTCCTCATAAGGCAAGATATTCTGGGGATTGGGAATGTAAGCTATCAGCTATCAGCTATCAGCTATCAGCTTTGGGCTTTTGGCCAGGCTACTGGAGATGCTTTTAAATAAAATAAGCTGACGGCACCTCAAGTAGCGTGAGCTTTTAGCTCACGGCTGACGGCTGAATGCTTACTTGGTAAATATGAAGCATGAGTATAAAAAGAATTTAACCTTCAATCCTTTTAGCTAGCCTGGGTGAAGCCACTGACGGTTCTAAACTCTTGAACTGTTAAAGATTTCACAAAGTTGTATCACCTTAGTTTGTAATGTTGAAAGGGGGTCTGCTCCGGTTTTGAGGTTGAGGTCTAACTCCAGCAACACGCGCAGAGTGGAGATGAGTTGCTTGGGGGAAAGGAACTCCACGTCTTGTTTGAGGAAGTAAACTCGTTTGGGGTTATTGATATTGGCAGTGTTAGCGATCGCATTTAGATCGGTTTCCCCCTCACTGACCAGCAACTTCACCCACAACCAGGTACGAAACTGGGTAATTAAGGTAGCGACAATCTTTAAAGGAGGTTCATTGTGGTTGATCAAGGCAGCCAACAACTCCAAGGCTTTTGCCCCATCCCCTTGCCGAATCGCCTCTGCCAGTTGCAAGGTATTTTGAGTATTAGCCACTACCAGGGTGGCAACGGTACTTTCTGATAAGGGTTGGCTATCATACAGCGCGTAGAGTCGTAATTTTTCCAGTTCGTTGAATAACTGTCGGGTGTCATTGCTAACGGATTCGGCTAAGAGTTCAGCGGCACTATTGGTTAGTTTGACCCCAAATTCAACGGAGTAGGACTTGACCCGATTGAGCAGCTGCTGGGTCTTCCAGGGGGGAATCAGAGCAAACTCCTGAATCTGGGCGTACTGTTGCAGTAATTTCGTGGACTTGAGTCGTGGATCTGGTCGATGGGGGGTAGTTAGTAACAAAACGGAGTGTTTAGGAATGACTGGTATAGTACGCTCTAATTCTGCCAGTAAATTGTCCGAACATTGCTGACACAGGGTTGTATCGACTAACCACACTAGACGTCCACCGATGCCAAACGGAGGAGTCATTACTTGATTCAAGGCTTGAATTACAGCATCTGGTTGGTCTGGGGAAATTTTGTCATAGTTAAAACTAGCCCAGTTGGGGTCAACTAAGGATCGACGCAGTTTGTCCACGGCTTGAGCCATGGCAAAGTCATCCTTTCCCCAATAGAGTTGACTACTCCCCCGCATAAATGACGGGGGATTCTAATAAGGATGTTTCGTGACGGGATGAATCCACGTCACTCCACGCTGTTTTCTTATTAACTGACCACAGGACAACCCTGTGGGGACGAGTCAAAACGCCCCTACCCAGTCGGTCTAGGCTAATACCTAGCGTTCTGCTTACTTTACGTATTATATTGGCAGCACCATTACAATCCGCATTGACATACCAATTCATTGTGGTTCGGTATAAACCACGCTTAGTTCTTCTCCCTGACGGTTTCCAATCATCGGGTTTTTCACCATATTTTGGCAGATAGTCACCATCTAAGAACGATGCTTTACTGGTATAACTTTCCTCTGTTTCTATGAACTCGATTCCATACTGTTGACAAAGCTGAGCAATTCTTTCTTTGAGTCTAGCTGTAGGAATTGGCACAAACTCCGAGTTAGTCTTTTTGCCTAGCCTTATCTCATGTTTGCCTCCTTTATTCCAACCAAAAATTACTCGACCAATTTGATTTTCCAAGCAATGATTGACAACCAGTCTTGCGGCTTTGTTAATTCCATCACGCATCTGACGGTTACGTTTTTCAGTTATCGCCGCTAGGTGGTTAGACCAAAATCCTTGTGGTTTGTCTTGTTTGATTGTTGATATCTGTTTGTTATACCAACGATTCATCGATTTGATGTGCTTACCATCAATAATAAAGCTAGTTCCTACATTAGAAACACAGGTTAGCCAATTATCCAATCCTGGGTCAATACCAAGTACATTATTTATTTCTACACTTGGTGTTTCTATTCCTTTGTTATAAACCAACTCAACATAGAAACATCTATTCCTTGGCAGTATTCTTAATTCTCTGATGTCATCAAATTTAATATTGCTAGGAAGAGGTAATCTAAAACTATCAATGCCAAACCAGCACTTTACTTGTCTGCCCAATGGTATTCTTATGTTTCCATCTATTAATCTTAAGGCTTGCTTGGGATAACTGACCAATGCCAAACCTCCCTTTTTTCTATACTTGGGCAGTCTTGGTCTAGTCTCAATCTTCCCTTCTCGGTATGCTTTAATCAATTCTTTGTAGGATTTAAAGGACTCGTACACTGAACGAAGTATTTGTTGTGCTGCTTGGGAGTGAAGTGCCTTATAGTGACGATTGGTTAGGTGCGCTTTCCGTTGGCGAATTAAATTCGCCACGGGTCGCACCTCTTGTATTCTTTTTCTAGCTCAAACTTGTCGATGTAGCGATTAGCTTTAAAGTAGAGTTGACGGGCAAAGTAGATGCCCATGTTTGTCAATCTCTGAGATTGTGTGCATAAAAAGTTGAGAATTGCCAATAACTCAAGATCTGGACTCAATAAAACTTGCTGACAGCCGTACACTTGGATCACCTCCTCGCTAATTACTCATTATACTATAAACAGGACACATAAATGTGTCGGCTGTGAGGGCTCGCTCGGTTTCATCCCCTGCTTAAAAGACAGGGGCTTTCACCATCGCTTTTTGGTAAATTCCCATATCAGAACACGTAAGGGGGCAAAATTGGACGATACATATCAAAGTTATCTAAATCGGGTCACACGGCTGACCCTAACCGCAACCTATCAATCGCAGTTACTCAATATCCAAGAGTCACCCAAGTTTAAACGTCTCCCTAATGGCAGCAGAGAGCCTGCCCCTTTTCCTGGTTACACTGTAATCACACCACCTTGGGAGGAAGAGACGAATAATTCAACATTCTATAATAACATGCAGCAGCTCCAAAAAGAGCTGATCCAGCAACTAGACCCGGGTTTAATGGTACCCATACCCCCGGATAGTTTTCATTTAACCCTGGCTGACTTGATTTGGGAAAATGCTTACCGAGATGCCACGGCTGAAAATCCACAGTTTGAAACTCAACTGCTTCAGTCGATACAGGCAAGTTTCGACAAGTATGTCGGTATCAGCCAGGAAACGTCTTTAGCAAATGGTGGTAATCCCATTAGCTGGCAGCTGTTGGGCTTAATGGTCATGCCCAGAGCGATTGGTGTATGTCTAGCGCCCAAGGATGAACAGGCATACAATCGGATTGCGCAACTGCGTCGGTGTATTTATCAAAATTCTGATTTAATGGCTCTAGGTATTGAACAGCAATACCATTTTACGGCTCACATCACTCTAGGATATTTCGGAGATATCCCCCAGGAGTTGGATAGCGATCGCATTAGCAATATCCTATTCGAGTTAAGTGGCCAAGCCCTAGAAGTAGAAGGGAGTGTACTATCGATTAGGCAGGCTCAATTAAGGAAGTTTGACAATATGATGCGCTTCTTGCGGGAACCGGAATGGCCAGTTTTGGAGTTTTGAGTGGGTAGCGTGCTGAGTGTTTAAGTTGGAGCAGAGTATGGGTTGGGGATTGAGATGAAAGCATTGTCGATGCATCCGATTATGGAGCAAAGTTTTGCCATTATTGACCAACAGATTGGGGAGCATCAGTTTAATCGAGCTGAGTATGCTATTGTGCGCAGGGTAATCCATAGTACGGCTGATTTTGAATTTGCCCAACTGCTTCGGTTTAGTGAAAATGCGATCGCATCTGGTATTTCTGCACTGCGGCAGGGAGCACCAATTGTTACAGATGTCGGAATGGTCAAACAGGGGATAGCCAGTATGGTGGCAAAAACCTTTGGTAATCCACTGATCATCGCAGTAGACCAGGCACCAGTAGCTCTGCCAGGAAAGACGCGCACGGAAACAGGTTTACTCCGATGTTTTGAGCAGTTTCCAGGGGCTATTTTTGTGATTGGTAATGCCCCTACGGCATTGTTGG
>NZ_JAAHGN010000429.1:0-6063 GCF_010672485.1 Moorena sp. SIO2C4
TTGAAAATATTCCCGACGAACAGATTCCACAATTATTACAAATCATTCGTTTATTTCGTCAAAGCCAAATGACGAATAAAGAATCTGTATATCATTGGCAAAAAGCGATGGCTCGGCTGGAAAAATCTGATCCAATTCAACGAAAGCAGCAACAACAAAAGTTAAAGGAGTTATTTGAATCTTGGAATGAGTTAGACGAAGAAGAAGACCAAAAAGAAACTTGGGAAATCATTAAATCGATCAAAGGAGTTTCGATTTAAACTAAGATGAGCAAAGTGATAGTTTTAGATTCAGCCCCTGTTGGTTTAATTACAAATCCAAAAGGCGCTGCGTTGTCACTGAAATGTCAAGAATGGTTTTATAATCTTTTTGACCGAGGATATGATGTTGTTTTACCTGAAATTATCGATTATGAAATTAGAAGAGAACTATTACGAGCAAATAAGGTATCGGGAATCAAGAAACTCAATCGCCTTAAAGCCGAAATAATATATCTCCCGATTACTACAGAAGTTATGTTAAAAGCTGCCGAATTATGGGCGGAAGTCAGAAAAAAAGGAAAACCAACAGCGGATCCTAAAGCTTTAGATGGAGATGTTATTTTAGCCGCTCAAGCTATTTTAGTTACTAATTCTGGGTATGACGTTACTGTGGCAACCAATAATACAAAGCACCTATCTTTATTTGTCAATGCTCGGGAATGGCAAGAAATTTAAAAATTTAGATGATTCATTATTACACCCGGAATTATCTTCTAAAATTAATAGGAATTTGGTGCGTTACATTTCATTAACGCACCCTACAATATCGGGCGATCGCACTGTTGAATGGCGCACCCTACTTGAGTGACGCCCGCACTATCTCCTCCATCGTGCCAGCGTGTTTTTGGTTAAATTCACCTATCTCTCGATTAACCTCATTTTTCGCAACTTGATCCTCTGGTGAATTTTTATCCTGAACCTCTTGATCTATCGCCTCTTCCGCTGTAGTGCTCTCTTCTTTATCCTCTGTAGTAGAGCTATCGGTGCTAGCAGTATTTTCGGCGGATTTAGAAACTTCAAATAGCTTTTCTCTTAGGGCATAGGCATCGCGAACAAACTCATGAATTTGCTCTGGTGGAAGTTGTTTCGCGTCTGCTATTTTTTTATTGATATCCTTTATCTCAGCATCCAGTTCATCTTTGGTCATATTAAACAAATGACCACCAATGGGAAAACCTGCTTCGCTGGACCCTAAGGCATCATAATGCTGGCTATAAGACTCCTTGAAGTTATTGAGTAAGGTTTGATAATCAGGGCCAGAGGTATTCGTATCTGAGTCATCTTTAGTTCCACTATCGGCAGAATCGCTATCACGCTTGGTATTAGTTAAATGATCAATTAAGGCATAGGTATCTTTGAGGATTTTTTTGGTATTGTCTGAAGGGACTTTTACCGCTTTCTCCATCGCCTGAGCGAGTTGATCAACTTGTTGATTCATCTCACTCTCGGTCATGGTAAATGGATTTTTTAATTGATCGAAACCTTTTACAGCCTCCAATTTCTTAAACATATCGCCGGTAGAGTCTTTGAAAGAGGCTAGTTCAGACTTTGAGATGGGCTGACCACTTGACCTTTTGTCTCTCAGACCTTGCCCCTGCTTTAAAAGCGATGCAGCGCGGTCTTGGGGGTTTCCCCCATGAGCGACTGCATCAAGACAAAGAAGCAGCATCATCTTTGGATAGGTTAGAAGCACCGGCAAGGGCTTCACTCAATTTCTCAATCTCCGCCTCAGTCGTCATACCGGTGATCGGATTTATTTTTCCTTGGGATTGGGAGTTGGAAGAATCTGAAGATGCTTTTGAAGACTCTTTCGCTTTCTTTGCCTCTTTTTTCTTCTTGCGGATTTTTTTTGTTTTACTTGATAGTGACATATATAGTATTTTTCTTGCTTATTATTATTTACAGCGGTTTGCAATTCAGTTAGGTACAAAGTTCTGGGTTTTTAGGGAGCAGGGAGCAGGGAGCAGGGAAGTCGGAAGTCGGAAGTCGGAAGTCGGAACAGGGAAAACAATCCTGTGTACCTGATAGTTATGCAAACCGCCGTAATATGAGGAGCGTGAGGGATTGTCCTGTTTATCGGCTCGATGGTTTTCCTTCTCGGTTAGTTTGGTGCGTTATTAACACATCCTACAAGAGCGATGCTCCAAAAGAGCCGCTAAAAGCGTACGCACTACGGCATCGGAGACTACGCAATCTACAAATCATCAGGCGACCCTTGCTCATGCTGCATTAAAGGTAACACAAACCCAAGTCAGACTGAGCTTCACCGCTTTCAAGACGTTCTGCAATCACCCGCAGAGCCAGAGCTTGTACTTTAGTCAATGCTTCCTCTAGGGTTTGACCATATAACATCACCCCAGATAGTTCTGGAATCTCTGCCAGCCAACGTCCATCCTCTTCTTGCTCAACTTCTATCTTAAAGATCATGACTGGTGCTAGTAATGAACTACAATCATAGTAACAATTACAGGCAGCGGACACACTATAGTCTTAAATTTTTATCGGATAGTACGCGGTCGCAAAATTGGTAATAGTTACGGTTCAGCAGCATAAACCAATCCTGGGTTTCGTTCCTCAACCCACCGGACAAGTCACGATCGCATGGATCAATGTATGTTATCCGCAACATAGGATAAGCGTCCGCACTCACCACCTCAATTCATTCGTAGCTTGGGGTGACGGAACGGAAACCCAACAAAATCAGACCGCCACACCAATTAAATTGTAGGTTCTATTTTGTTAGAGCAGATACCCGGCTCTTGGGTCGAAGACGTTGGGTTGAGGGGAATTATGTTGGGTTTCATTCTTCAACCCAACCTACAACAGCGATGCTCCTATTGAGCCGCTAAAAGCGATGCTCCTATTGAGCCGCTAAAAGCGATGCTCCTATTGAGCCGCTAAAAGCGATCGCACTATGTGTGGGGTTACCCTAGGGGAAGCAAGCCTACGTTCCAAGGGCCTAACCTACATGCTGCTATCGCTCAAATTATGAAATAGAGGGTGAAATTTTTTCTAGCGAAACCAAACCATTGTCTTCAAAATCTATCTCCAGATGATATCCTCTCATCAAAGCTGTTCCAAGTAAAGGTTTATAACCAGAAGCTAAAATAGGGACTACTTTTTCGATATTGTCCCAAACAATTGTGGCTAAATGTATAGATAATAAAGCTTCCCTACCATCTGCTAATCTTGCAGGTGTGCTAGAATATAATGGAAGATTCATTACACTGACTGCTTGGGGTGGTAGGGTAAGATGATCGTTGAACCCAGTGTCGATAATAAAATCTAGAGAAAAATCTGGTTGTGTAGGTAAACGAAAAGTTACTGGTACTATAGCTTTCCCGTCAATCAATCTGCCGTAAATCATGGTACAGTTCGCTCAATTGCACCACCAAAGCTGACCGCAACGTCATAACCAATCCGCATAGTAAACAATCTGGCGTTTGGTTTCTTTTGCTTGAACCTTAATGCTGTTTCCACACCAGTTTGATCTATTCCGTATTCACCAGTTTCAGCATCAATCACAATCATTTTGCCAATATTATCGCCATATTCAACTTGTTGGCGAATGCCATTTTCGTACAGTTGTTTGGCTCTTTGGGCGACTTCTTCTATACTCCAAAAAATAGCTTGCATGATAATCACACCTACTTTTTGCTCCTTAGTTATTGTAACCGAATAGCAGTGAGATAAGAATTGAAAAGCCAAAAGGGATTTGGGATGAATAGTATTTATGGTGCGTTGCATTTCATTAACGCGCCCTACAAGAACGGCGATCGCACTTAGTATAACACGATCGCATGGATCAATATATGTTATCCGCAACATAGGATAAGCGTCCGCACTCACCACCTCTATTCTATCGTAGGTTGGGGTGACGTGATAGAACCCAACAAAATCAGACCGCCACACCAATTAAATTGTAGGTTCTATTTTGTAAGAGCCGATACCAGGCTCTTGGGTCGAAGACGTTGTGTTGAGGGGAATTATGTTGGGTTTCATTCTTCAACCCAACCGACAAGAGCGATGCTCCTATTGAGCCGCTAAAAGCGAACGCACTCAGTTTTGCAGCGGACGCTCAAGAAGGCACTAATGATGAAAAGAACAAAGGAACAAGAATAGCAATTTGTGTTTAACGTGGAGAGATGTTGGTGAGCATGAGCGGCAACTAATGATATGCTATTATACTTAGTATGTACCTGGGAGTTGCAGTTTGCCAACACAGCAGCAGTTAGTAACCGTGGCATTTCTATGTCAGTTGCTTTCTAACCTATACCAGCCAATTCAGGTTTTTCGTTACGATCAGGGGTTCAAAACGATCTATGTGCAGGCTGGAGTAAATGATGAAATTGCGCTCGTAATTGATGAAGATGGAAGCTGGGAATTTGTTCTATGATGCACAATCTGTCCCAAATGACTAACACAGAGCTGAAGCGTTATATTTCTGAGCATCGAAATGATGACAAGGCTTTTCACGCTGCAATGGAAGTTTTGATGAGCCGTCGTAATCCTGCTAATCGCCATCCCTACCCTTTTGAACTCAAAAATCCTGAGGCTGAAGTTGAAGCAATTTTGAGAGAGAAGCTTAATCATACTGAGATTTAAATCCAAGGCGGGTTATGGCATCCAAGCAGCTGGCTATGTAATGGCTTAAGTTGACACCAATGGCTGTCGGCTTACGCCTGAGCCACACTGGAAATTTCAATAGGGTATTTCATGAATCGACTGGCAGGTTGTACTGGCGACACGGCTTTTGGGCAAACTCAGCTTGCATACCGAAATCGACCTGCCTGGAAATCATTCAGTCCTTTTTGAATGCCCTTTATAGCCTCCTGTGAATCTTCCACCTCCGACTCTAAGACACTAGCCAGCAATTCGGAGGCAACCAAGCGAACAACTTGACCTCGCTGAGCAGCATATTCACGCAGTAGTGCTTCTAATTCTGAGCATAGGGATAACTACTTTTGTCATCGACCTACTTTCCTCCCAACCTTTGCTTCTGCGCTTTATTCTCGCTTAGTGTGGGGGTGCGTTACTAAGGCATTTCCTCAACCCACCGGACTAGTCACGTCCGCATGGATCAATGTATGTTATCCGCAACATAGGATAAGCGTCCGCACTCACCACCTCAATTCAAACGTAGGTTGGGTATAGGAACGGAAACCCAACAATATCTGACCGCCACACCAATTAAATTGTAGGTTCTTTTTGTTAGAGAGAAAACCCCGTACAAGAGTCGAAGACGTTGTGTAGTGGGGAATTATGTTGGGTTTCATTCTTCAACCCAACCTACAACGCGCGATGCCCCAAAAGAGCCGCTAAAAGCGATCGCACTTAAAGTATCATGCAATGTATGATATTATATAAAATGTAAGAGGTTATATTGCGGATTTTCATGCGTTGCATGGTTTCAACGCTTCTCCCGTAGGGAAAGAATGACAGATGCCATGTTGCTCACAGCTGTGATGCGGGCAGAGCAAGGCTTAATCGATGCTGATCTCGGTGGAGGTGTCATCAAGCAGCGCATTGCCCGTGAGAGCCAGGGTAAGTCTGGAGGGTATCGCTCGATCATCCTATTCCTATGCGGTGATAAGGCGTTTTTTATATATGGGTTTGCCAAAAGTGAGCGCGATAATATCTCCAAGGATGAGCTAGCAGACTTTAAGAAGGCGGCTAAAGAGTACTTGGCTCTGTCAGATGAACAGATTCAGCAATTGATAGATATTAAGGCACTAGGGGAAGTTAAGCAATGAGCGAATCACTACAGTACAAATCAGAGGCTTTTGCTGCCATCCATGAGTCCATGGAAGCTTTGCATCAAATTGGTGCCATTACTAAGCAGACGATGGATGAGTTTGATCAAACCTGTCTTACTCCTATAGAATCCCTATCTCCACAAGATATCCGTGCTTTGCGGGAGCGGGAAAATGCTTCTCAAGCAGTCTTCGCTCGTTACCTCAATGTTTCACCCCTTCATGTTTCCGACTGGGAAAGTGGTGTTAAAAAACCTGGGGGAGCTGCG
>NZ_JAAHGN010000043.1:0-16922 GCF_010672485.1 Moorena sp. SIO2C4
TTATCAGTTTTCAGCCTGACCGCTGACCACTGACCGCTGACCACTGACCGCTGACCGCTGAAGGCTGACCGCTGACCGCTGACCGCTGACCGCTGACCGCTGACCGCTGATAGCTGACAATTAATCGTCTTTTTTAATTACTTTAAACTCATCTAGCAATTGCACCCAAGTGATAGCATCTCTCTTGTCATAAACCCACCCGATCAGATTGATATCTCCTGTTTCCCAAGCAAATTTCCACCAAGCATCTAACTGTTCTTCAGTAACATCTAATCCTATTATTTCATTTTTAAAAGTATCACTGGTAGGCTGACTAGAGTGATGCCCCTGGATAAACTGTTGCCAGTCAGCTACGGTAAACTTAAAATCGTAATCCTGTGCTACCTTAACTACCTCTTCTGGATTTCTAGTAGCTATTAGCTGCTGTTTTAAATCTTCTTGTAGAGAAATAGCATGGAAAAATTGAGCAACATTTTCTGTAGAGATTGTAGACATTGTAGATATTAGCTATAAAAAATGCGTCACTCATGGACGCCAGTTAATCGAGTTTACATCTATTATTATAAATAATTAGTCAGCGGTCAGCGGTCAGCCGTCAGTGGTCAGTGGTCAGCGGTCAGCGGTCAGCCGTCAGTGGTCAGCCGTTGGCCTTTGGCTGAAAACTGATAGCTGATAGCTGATAGCTTAATGCTGATAGCTGATAGCTGATAGCTGATAGCTTAATGCTGATAGCTGATAGCTGATAGCTGATAGCTTAATGCTGATAGCTGATAGCTGATAGCTGATAGCTGATAGCTGATAGCTGATAGCTAATAGCTTAATATTTTATTTCCAAGACGATAAAGGTGGTGTCTCTAACAAGGCAGCACTGAGACTGTCGTGAATCTTGGCATTAGTTGCCAGAATCCGCCCAGAATTAATATCAATAGGACTGCCATCATAAGCAGTAACTTTACCACCAGCTTCTTCTAGGATAACGATACCAGCGGCTACATCCCAAGGAGAAAGCCCTCGTTCCCAATAGCCATCCAATCGTCCACTAGCAACATCACACAAATCGATGGATGCAGAACCACTACGGCGAACGCCTTGAGTCAGATGAGTCAGGTAACAGAACTCGGCATAGTTGTTATCGGAAGTCTGCCGCCGGTCATAGGCAAATCCAGTGACTAACAAGCTCTTACCCAGGTCAGAGACTTGGGAAACCTGGATTGGCTGACCATTGCAGGTTGCCCCTAAGCCCACAGCTGCGCACAATAACTCATCCCGAAAGGGATTATATACTGCTCCCACCTGAGGCTTGCCGTCAATCAACAACCCCACAGAGGTAGCAGCAATGGGGTATTGATGGGCATAATTAGTAGTACCATCCAGGGGGTCAATCGCCCATAGGTATTTACTTTCATTGTCTCCCAGTTGACCGGATTCTTCTGCCAGAATCGAATGGTCTGGCACATCGTTTTTGAGTATATCTAAGACTACTGCTTCTGCTTCTTTATCAGCTGCAGTGACTAAATCTCCAGGACGACCTTTCTCTTCTACAGTTTTGAGATTGCCCCAGTAAGTTTTCAAAACATCACCAGCAGCAGTGGCAGCTTTAGCGGCAATATCAAGGAAAGTTTGTAGTTGTTCGGAGGTATGTTCTGTCATTGAGCAGATAACCTGTAGTTTATGAATTAATTCGGTAAGCAGTCAGCAGTCAGCGGTCAGCGCTCAGCTTATTTTATTCAAAAGTAACTCAACTAGCTTGGCCATCAGCCGTAAGCAGTCAGCGGTCAGCTGTCAGCTTATTTTATTCAAAAGTAACTCAACTAGCTTGGCCATCAGCCGTAAGCAGTCAGCGGTCAGCTGTCAGCTTATTTTATTCAAAAGTACCTTAACTAGCATGGCCATCAGCAGTCAGCGGTCAGCGGTCAGCTTATTTTATTCAAAAGTACTGATTGCAAGTAGCCCATAGGCTGATAACTGATAGCTGATAACTGATAGCTGATAGCTAATTGCTGATAGCTGATAGCTGATAGCTGATAACTGATGGCTGATAGCTGATGACTAATAACTAATAACCACTAAGGATTTTGACGGCGAAATTCTGCTGGTGTCAAGCGCAAAGGCTGATCTGGGTTCCAAATCCCATAGCCCATAATTCTGGCATATTCTTGAGCATGGGCTATTTTATCATCATATTTGTTATTAGGAACTAGGGGTGAAGCTAAGGCACAGCCCTGAGCTACCAACTGCTCATTGACCAACACACCATCTAGCCATACATAGGCTAACCAGCGGCTATAGCGGTCTTTTTCCTCGACATCCAGCTCCAAAATAACCGATTGTTGATCACTAGTTTCACTGAGGATCTTCTTTAAGCAGGTTTTTGCCTGATCTCCCCAAGGCTTTTGTTTCCAGCTTGGTGCCTGAATACCAATCATCCGGATTCTTGCCATTAATGGTGGATCTTGATTGGTGATCAACACATCCACCGTGTGTCCACTGATCACCTTTTGCACTTGAGCTTCAATCTGGTTGGGGACATTTGTCAATTGGCATCCCCCGAGCAAGAGCAGAAAGCAACTAAGGAGGCTCCCCGCTCTACTGTACCTCTGCTTGGCTAGTTTCCTAATCCTCATCCAGTGGCAGCCCAAACCGAACCTTACCTTTAGCAAAATATCGACCGAACTGAAGTTCATACACTTCATCTTCATCCTGAGTCTCTACCTCTAGGTCTGACCGGGGATAACTCACACACAATAGAGCATAGCCTTGTTCCCGCAATTGTGGAGATAGTCCCATGGCTTCCGGTTGGTAGACTTTTCCAGCCAACACTCGCACTGCGCAAGTGGTACAAGCTCCATTGCGGCAGGCAAAGGGTAGCTCCACACCCTGGTTTTCTGCGGAATGCAAGATATAGCGGTCAGTTGGCACGTTTACCTTGTGCTTAGCACCAGTTTGGCGATTATGAATCTGAATGGTGTACGATTGAGTCATTGACTTCCTATATAATTTTCTGTATAATCAGAAATCGGGCGATGAGTTGAAAAAGATTCAAAGCTCTAACTGAATACTTTACCTGGAGAGGTGGCCGAGTGGTTGAAGGCGCAGCACTGGAAATGCTGTTTAGGGGCAACTTTAACGAGGGTTCGAATCCCTCCCTCTCCGTAGCAATTCAATCAATACTATCAGTATGCTGGCGTGAGCATTCAGCAGTCAGCGGTCAGCGGTCAGCGGTCAGCATTCAGCGGTCAGCGGTCAGCGGTCAGCATTCAGCGGTCAGCGGTCAGCGGTCAGCATTCAGCGGTCAGCGGTCAGCGGTCAGCATTCAGCGGTCAGCGGTCAGCGGTCAGCATTCAGCGGTCAGCGGTCAGCGGTCAGCATTCAGCGGTCAGCGGTCAGCGGTCAGCATTCAGCGGTCAGCGGTCAGCGGTCAGCATTCAGCGGTCAGCGGTCAGCGGTCAGCATTCAGCGGTCAGCGGTCAGCGGTCAGCAGACCTAACAGAGATTAAACCAATACTTACCTGGTAAGCCTATGCCCTACGCGCATAAGCTGATAGCTGATAGCTGATAGCTGATAACTGATAGCTGATAGCTGAATGCTGAATGCTTACCGAAATACAAACCTAAAAGTCATTTAAGACCGCTATTGCCTATAAAATTATTGAAGATCCCAATTATAGAGCATCTAGCTGTAAGCCTGAAATGAAGCAGTTGATTCAAGGTCTGCATCAATTCCAGACCAATTACTTCGAGACCCACCGAGACCTATTTGAGTTACTGTCTCACGGGCAGCATCCCAGAGTACTATTCATCACCTGTTCAGATTCTCGCATTGACCCGAGTCTGATTACTCAAACTGAGCCTGGTGAAATGTTCATCATCCGCAATGCCGGGAATATCATACCGCCTTATGGAGCAAGTAATGGGGGTGAACCAGCAGCAGTAGAGTATGCTATTTATGCCTTAGGCATTAATGAAATTGTCGTATGCGGTCACTATCGCTGTGGAGCGATGAAAGGTTTACTGAAAATCGACAAGCTAGAAGAGGACATGCCAGCCGTTTACCAATGGCTCAAGCATGCCGAAGCCACTCGCCGGATTATCAAAGAACACTATCAAGACTATGAAGGTGATGAACTCCTGAATGGGGCGGTGGAGGAAAACGTCCTTAACCAACTACAAAATTTACGTACTTACCCAGTTATTCAATCTCGACTCAGAAGTGAGGAAATTCGGCTTCATGGCTGGGTCTATAAGATAGAAACGGGAGAGGTTCTGGAATATAGTCCACTGCAAAAGCAGTTTTTACCCCCTCAAACCCAGTTTTCAAGAGGAGCATGGATAACACCTCAGCAGCAAGCAAGAATTTATAAAGGTTCTCCGGAATAAACTCTAAACTAAGTAATAATAAACCAGAAAAAAAGTAGATGCAACCCTGATTAGAGGTGCTATAATCCAATTAGCGTCATTTGTACTCTTAGCCTGTGGTAAACTGTTGTCAGTAAGTCGTCAACAGTTTACAGCCAACAGTTAAATCAGCTTCTTAGTTTACAACAACCTTTTTGCAACCCTATGTGTAGATGCCCTGATAGTTGATTCCCGTTGGACTAGTTATCGTCCTACCGTCTTTCTAACGTTAGTCAACAAAAGACCCGAAACTAGCTCGTTTATAACAGCCTCTATACTGCCGGGATTTTGGTTGAGATATTACTATAGTAGAAGCTATTTCAAGATTAAAATAACCGTACAATTGCGGAATTAGTTGAATAGCCTAATTGGAGACATTGGGCAATTTTACGGTTATTTTGGTAATGGGTAATGGGTTAAGGGGAGTAGGGAATCGGGAGTAGGGAGTAGGGAGTAGGGAATCGGGAATCGGGAATCGGGAATCGGGAGTCGGGAATCGGGAGTCGGGAATCGGGAGTTGGAAATCGGGAGTTGGGAGTCGGGAGTCGGGAATTGAATGTAGTTCATAAGTAAGTATTCCGCTCTCAGCTATCAGCTATCAGCTGAGTAAAACGAGCAGGGATTTTCAAGCAGCCGTACCAGCACCCCCCAGCTTGTTTACTACCTCCCGTTGATGAGCTGACGGCTGACGGCTGTTCGCGTAGCGTGCGCGTAGCGCATTAGCTGAATGCTTACAAACTATCTTTGGTTATTCCAGTATTAGTCGCGACGGGTCAATTTAAAAGCGGAGGAATAATAGCCAATGGAAGAATTAATGACTCTAAAGGAATTGCTCTACGAAGGCAAAATCCCTGAAGCCCTGGAACTGATTGAAGAATTGGAGGAGATGAGCAAATCGGATAAACTGAATAAACTATTTAGTTACGGAATTATTCTGCTGTTACATCTAATTAAAAAAGCTGCTGAGAAACGAACGACTAAATCTTGGGAAGTATCAATCCGCAATGCGGTTAAACAAATTCAACGGACTAATAAGCGCCACAAGGCTAAAGGAACTTATCTAACCGAAGAGGAATTATTATAAACTTTAGAAGATGCCTATGAATCCGCTCTAGATCGAGCCTCATTAGAAGCATTTCAAGGAACTTATGAAGCTGAAGAAATTGCTAAAATGGTGGAGCGCGAGGAAATTATAAAAACAGCAATGGATTTGATTTTGTAGGGCTATCAGCTTAAGCGCTACGCGCACGCTACGCGAACAGCCGTCAGCAATCAGTTATTAGCTATAGCGCTAGGCAATAGGCAAGAGGCAATAGGCAAGAGGAACCCACCCCTAACCCCTCCCAGGAGGGGAAGGCAAGAGGCAAGAGGCAATAGGCAATAGCTTACTAGAACAGCTTTTGCTACTTGTATCAATGTCCTAACTTTAATGCGTAGTGCTATATCAGTTATTAGCAATCCATGTAGGAATTGTTATAATTATTGATGCCCTATTCCCTATTCCCTATTCCCGACTCCCGACTCCCGACTCCCGACTCCCGACTCCCGACTCCCGACTCCCGACTCCCGACTCCCTTTGCTACAAATATTAGCATTGATCACATGGTCAAACTTAACTGAGAGCCAAGGGATGTCTTAGATACTTCAATCCTGGTCTGAAAGGCTTCTTTAAACTGAGGCATATGAGTCACGGTTAGAATACAAGCAAAATCGGATGCGATCGCATTAATTGCTGCAATCAATCGCTCACACCCCTCGGCATCTTGGGTGCCAAACCCCTCATCCACAATCAACATTTGCAACGATGTTCCTGAGCGTTGGGCCAACAGTTGTGCTAATGCCAGACGAATGGCAAAATTAATCCGAAATGCTTCACCACCGGAATAGGTTTCATAAGGTCGAGTACCAGTGGCATCAGCAATTAAAATATCTAAGGTATCAATCAGCTTAGTTTTTTTCTTAGAAGACCGACTCCCGGCCTTTTGGGTCACAATTTGGATGTGTAACTGATTCCCAGTCAGTCTAGCCAAAATTTGATTGCTTTGGGCTTCTAGTTGAGGCAAAATATTCTCTATCATTAGAGCCTGGATGCCATTTTTGCCAAATGCGATCGCTAATTCCTGATACACCCGATATTGCCGCTGGAGTTGTTGGAGCTTTTCGAGTTGCTGTTGATACTGACTTTGCAGGGATTCCAGTTGCTGCAACCGTTGTTGGAGACGCCCCTGCTGGGATAGTTGTTTATCCATTTGCTGTCGGCGCTGCTTCATCCCCTGTTCTAAAGCTTGGAGGTCTCTAGTGACATCAGGACTTTGTTCCATTTGCTTGACAATGTCCTCAATTTGTGTATTAACCTCCTTGAGATTAGAGCGTCTGCTCTGGAGGGTTTGAGTTAGGCTTGCCAAGCGTTGACCGACTTGGGGCTGTTGCTCTTGGGCAGTTTGTAATTCCTGATAAGGCAGTTGCCAAGATTGGGCTTGACGCAACGAGGCTCTAACCTGATTATGAGCATCCAAGTTATAGCCAATCTCAGCTATGTATCGATCCAGCTGATCCAATTGCTGCTTCAACGGGGAATTGGTTTGTAACTGATGCACTGAGGCTTGAAGAGTATCCAGCTTTCGAAGCAGCTGTGGTTTCTGGGCATCAATTTTTTTCTGACGCCGCCTTGCTTCTTCTAGCTTAGCCGAGTGGATTTCAGCCCAGCGCCAGCGGTCTACTTCCCCCCGTGCTAGAGCATGGGTTTGTTCATCGTAGTTGAGCTGTTGGATTCGGAGGTCGAGTTGCCTGAGTTCTTCGTGTAATTCTACCCCATAACCAGGAATACTAAGGGATTGTTGCAGTTCTTTCTTTTCCTCTGATACTTCATAGAGTCGGTCGTAAACTTCGTCAGTGGCTTCTAGTTGTGCTGCTAGTTGTCCCCGTTGTTCTAGCAACTCTTCATAAGGAGAGAGTTGTTTGGAAATTTGGGAGTATTCATGGCGCAACACCTGAAGTTCTCGTTCACAAACTGTTAGCTGCTCTCGTACTACCCAGAATTGATCTTGAACATCCTTGTGCTCAGCAGTAGTTTTCTGAATCACCCGGTCAGAATGGGCTGCATCTAGAGGCTGCTCGCATAAGGGACAAACCGCGTTCTGAACTTGCAGCAATTGGATTTTTTGGGTCAGTTCCCCCAGTAATTTTTCATAGCGACGTTGGTTTTCGTGGAGGCGTTCTCGAAAGCCTCGACGTTCTAGTCCTTTGTCCTGTAACCGAGACAGGTAGACCCGCTTTTTCTCTAATTCCCCAAGTTCAGCCTCTAACTGCAGTGCGGCCTGTCTCAGCTGAGGTGTTGTTGCTACTTGCTGGGATAACTGTTTTTCAGAAGAAACCAGTTCTTCTAATTTGGCACTGAGTCTGGCTTGAACCCGGTCAAGTTCGCTTTGGATAGACCCACGACGTTGCAACAAGGGAGAGACTTCTAGTTGTAAATTATCTAGCTGCTTGAGCCGTTCACGAACTTGCTTAAGTTGTGCGAGGGCTGTAGCCACTTGCCCTGAACGGGAGAGGGTATCTTGAATCTCTTGCTCTTGAGTACCCAAGGCTTCTAGTTGAGCTTGGATATCACGGATTTGCAGATTAAGTTGATTAATTTGTTGATCGAGCTGCTGTTGGAGTTGTTGTCGTTGCTGTTGCGCTTTCTGATAAGTCTGTAATTTGGCGGCAAGACTTTCTTCAAGTTCTTGTAGCTGGAGGTATTCGGCATAACCAGCAGTAATTTGTTGGTCTTGAGAGAGTAGTTCAGAAAGTTGTTGTTGTTGAGCAACAGCAGTAGCAATGTCTTGTTGTATGCGATCGCAATCTTGAGTGAGATTGAGATATTGTGTCCTAACAAAGTTCAGCTGTTGTTCCCAGCTATTCCGCTGATGTCCGATCGCTTGTAGTTTTTTGAGTTGTTGGGCGTCTTGGTCTTGGTCTTGTTGCAGCTGGTGTAAGGCAGTTTCCAGGGTAGCTGTTTCCTGTGCGATCGCATCCCGTTCTCCCAGTTGTTCCTTAATACCCTGCAAACTTTGCTCTAGCTGTTCTACTTGACCTTTCAACTGCTTTGACAAATCCTTGGCCTGGTCTGCCAATTTTTCGTATTGGTCTAGTTTGAGCAAATCTGCCAGAATTTGTTTCCGTTCACTGGGACGCCTGACCATAAACTCATCAGCTCGACCTTGACGCAGGTAAGAGGAGTTGATAAAGGTATCGTAATCTAGCTTCAGATTCGCTATTATTAATAATTGAGTTGCTCGTACTCCTTTCTGGGTTAAAGACTTAAAACCATTTGGTGTTTCCACTTGAAACTCTAGGGAAGTCCCCTGTTTCCGATGGCGAGTCCGAATAATTCGATGGGTTTGTTGATTATTTTGAAAAATAAAGTCAACTCGGACTTCCTTCGCCCCAGTATGGATGATATCGTTTTCCGAAGCAACACGGCTTTGTCCCCAAATCGCCCAGGTAATGGCTTCTAGCAGGGACGATTTCCCGGCTCCATTCTGACCACAAATACAGGCAGTGTGAAGACCCCGAAAGTCTAGAGTTGCGTCGCGGTAGCTGAGGAAGTTTTTTAGAGTTAGTTGGATCGGAATCATCTAGGTTCCACAAGCCTCACACCGTTAATACTTTCACGCATCAGTATAAACACACACTTTGCATAGTGTAACGACGTATATATCAGTTTTATAGGTCTTGAACACTCATTTTTACAAAAGTTAATAAATACTCAGTAAGCAAAAATTCTTAGCTAGACCGTCATTTGTCAGCGGTCAGCGGTAAGCAGTCAGTGGTCAGTGGTCAGCGGTCAGCGGTCAGTGGTCAGTGGTCAGTGGTCAGTGGTCAGTGGTCAGTGGTCAGTGGTAAGCCGTCAGCCGTTGGCCAATGGCTGAGAGCTGAGAGCTGAGAGCTGAGAGCTGAGAGCTGAGAGCTGAGAGCTGATTTGGGGGTAACCATGTTCCATGGGGAACTCGATCAGGCGTACTATTAATCTAAGTAGGATTAATCTAATCGGATACCGAAACTAGGGTAAACATTATGTCAAAAGCTACGGTGCAATATACAACCAAGGATTTAAAGGAACTCGGCTTCATCGTTGAAGTCCCAGGCAGAACCGACAATGCTAAAAACAGAGCCAAAGCTATCCAAGAGATTCAACGGCGCATGGAAGACTCAGAAGACACTACGGTCAATGAGGATAGCTTTGCCGATGGCTTAAGTGCTGACGATTTGATTTTAGTTGAGCCACTAGCTACCGGTAGTACAGATGGTGAGGAAGCAGAGATTATTCAGTCAGTAAAAGCGATCGCATCTTTAGCAAGTTTAAGGGTCAACTTGGAACAAGCTTACCAACAAGCGGTGGAATTACGGCCAGTGATCGAAGCCTTATTTTCCCCAGACCCCCTGACACCGGAACATATGAAACTGGCAACGGATAGAAATTTTGCCAAAACCTTAACAAAATTTGCTGAAGCCAAAGCAGCTCACGATCAGTATTTGCCCATTGCCAAAGAGGCTTGGGAAATATTAGAACCCGCTTTGCCACCATCTCAGCATCAAGCTAATCCTCTAGGCTCGGAAGTAGTAGAGCATACTCAGAGTAATGGCAAAAATGGTGTGGCTGTGAATGAGTCATGAAACCTATGCCTAAAGGCAGGGGCTTCTAAAATTGTTTTCTAAAATTGTTTAGGTGGGGAGGGTTGAATCAGTCCCAATGCCGGATGTCATGGTATTTTTTTACTTTCCCCTCTTCCCTGTCTTCCCCTATTTTCCACGTCCAGGATTTTTCCCAAACCTGGCCTCTTGGACGCTACTACCAATTCCCTGAATTACACCACGAACTACTAGACCAATACTTCTACCAAAGACTTGGGTCAACAGATACACCACGCCATTACCAATCCAAGTAACAGCCGCTTGCAGACGGGGAGAAAGAGCATCCCGTAGCTCATAGGCTAAAGTCACAGCTAGCTGAAAACCTCGCAACTTTTCTAATTCTCGACGTCGGGGAGCATAGATACTAGTTTGTTTAATGCCAGTGTCAGTTAGGATAAATAAATCATATCGACTCTCGAAAATTGCTTGTGGCTCACCAAATAGTTGATCTTGGCGATATCGCCAGGATAGATTATTGCGAAATCGGGCTATTTCCCGGGATGACATTAGATTTTTATGATAAAAATTTACCTTAATAACTTCTACATCTGCCAATTGATTTAATAACGGTTGAATCACCCCATTAGCAATTTGGATAATTAAATTGTCCAGGAGAAATTCTGACCGTTGAATTGCTTCGGGGGTCTGGGCAGGATAGGAGACATTATCAATTACTAATGATTTCTCAAATAGCCGATGAGCTAATAAGTCAATAACTAGAGGAATTTTATCAATAATTTCCTTTTTTACGATGGGATAGTTACCCAGCAAAATAGTGACAACTTCTAGTTGTGTATTGTCCGTGTACAAGGTATAATACTTGCCGAAGAAATCTGTGATTGATGCTTCCCACAGATCTTTCAGAATCAGCTGTTGCTTCTGAGGTAAATGTTCCAGTTTTACTTCAGACAAGCGCAAATCTTCAACAAGTGCTTCAAAGGTTTGGAAGACTAAACCAAGTAACTCTGCTCTTTTCTCTACTTGGAGAATGTCAATTTCTAGGGGAACACCAGAGAGGTTGGATAAACCGGATTGAAGTTTTACCATTGTCCGCTCAAATGTTCGCTCAAATGTTCGATCAACTAGTGGTGCCTTAGGGCTAAGCTGGGATTGAGCCCTTGGCGCAACAGTCAGTGAGCTTTCCGGTTTAGGCATTGGAACTAAGGAACTCTCCCGTGACGGTTCCACCAGAATGATGCTAGCAGGTAATAGCTGATCCGCCAGCCAACGGGCTACCAATAGTTCTCGACGGCGTCCAGTCCAAAACAGCCAATCCCAATTGGAAAGACGAGGATTTTGCAGCTGACTATTGACCTGGGCTAAAGCTGCTTCAAATTGTTGGAATCCTGAGTTACGCCACTGTTGATACCAGGGAGCAAAACCTGCACCTTTATAGGATATAGTAGGTAAGTTAGACAGTGTCTGCCAATAGGATTGACCCTCAATAATTTGACCAATGGCTTCAAGAATGGTAGCGATCGCTACTCCTTTGGGGCAGTACCCATTTACACCCAATGCTTGAGCTGCTGCTAGCACGGTGGGTTTAGATTCCCTGGTCAGTAGTAAGATTGGCAAGTTAGGGTACTCCTGCTGTAATCGCTGACACAGTGGCAATCCTGATAAGGCTATCCCTTCACTTGAATTAGGGGGACCCAAAGCTAGTTCCAAAATTGCCACATCCACGGAGTTGGTCGCCTCTAGTGCCGCTAATCTTGATAGGGCTTCTGTGCCAGTATCAGCCTCAGCTACAACTAGCAGCTCCTCGAAGGCTTGCAAGGCAGTCGTGAGACCCAATCGGAATACTGGGTCATCATCAATCAGAAGGATATGAGTTATGCGATCGCTCATATGGAGATAGCCTATAGGAAATCGCTCATGGCTAAAGCCTGTAAACCAATGAACTCTATGAACAATTAGCCATTTACGCTAGCATAACATTACCTTTTCTGGCTTGGTGGCTGACGAACCGACCCGCCGGAGCAGGAATCCAGGTTAATTGTTAATTGTTAATTGTTAATTGTTAATTGTTAATCGTTAATTTAAAATTATTAATTCTCAATTAACGATTAACGAAATTTGATAATAACTGTTCAGATTAAATCAGTTCACCGCCCAATTCTTGGTCTTTGCTTAGGCTTGTGGTTGTAGCTGTTCGTGTGATTGAGCTAGCTGTTGCTGTAGCTGTTCCTGTGATTGGGCTAGCTGTTGCTGTAGCTGCTCCTGTAGTTGTTCCTGTGATTGGGCTTCTAGCTGTTCGTGTGATTGAGCTAGCTGCTCCTGTAGTTGTTCCTGTGATTGGGCTTGTACTTGTTCCTGTCGCTGTTCCTGTGCTTGTACTTGTAGTTGTTCCTGTGCTTGTACTTGTAGTTGTGCTTTATCTGGTTTCGGTGCCTTGGGTTTTTTCTCAAATACTTGAATGCCTGGTTGCTCTACCCGAAACCCTTTGTTAATTTTGGCTCCCAGTTTGCCAGTAATAACAGCCACCCACATGGAATACATCTGATTAGCAGTGGTGATTTTTTTCCAAACTTTAGGTTTGACCTTAATCGTAAAAATCGTGCCATCACAATCAACACTAAATTCCTGCCAGCCGTTTTTAACAGTTTTTGCTGTCGGTAACTCGTTAATTTTGATAGTAATTTCCATTTTGCCATAAACTATTCCATTTTTTGGTTTTTTTATTTGAATGATTTCATCCGCTTTGTGAATACTCATTATTTCAAGCATCGGCAACTCCTTTGGTAATAAAAGTGATTTGTTTTAGGAATATGGTTAAGAAAATATAGCGCTTTTTAAGCTAGTAAGGTACAAGTTTTTGAGTAAGCATATGCGCTACGCGCACGCTGCTTGAGGTGCCGTCAGTAGTCAGTGGTCAGTGGTCCCTGAAAGCTGAAAGCTGAATGCTGAAAGCTGAATGCTGACATTTCCCCTAACCGAAACCCCTTGGGTCAAGGTGTTAGACTGGTCAGGGGTAACTCAGCACAAGTCAGTTTAGTGGCCATAAGGAAACAGTGGTTGATCTTTTGTCTAGAGACCACCAATCCAGAGACCTTTTCGAGCCATCGAAGGTCAACTGACTTACTTATTTACTCTGTGATTTTGCATTTTCTCATATTTTTATGATTTCAAAAGCGACTGCATCAAGAATGTTAGGTAAGTTTGAAAAACTCAAAAAAACCTAATGGTTCTGGATTTGATCGATATGCGATCGCATAAGCGCGGAAGCTGAGGCCGTAGGCCACGCTACGCGAACGCTTCATCGCGCTCCTGACATCATGTCCGGATAATTACCCTTAATAAAAATCTCGCCACACGCCCCACACTTGCCACACGCCCCACACTTGCCACACGCCCCACACTTGCCACACTTGCCATCCCTACACCTTGGTAATTATTGGCCGAATTCCACCAAAGCGGCGCGTCAAATAGGATTGCGCCGCCATCCAAGACATGAATCAGATCGAGGTTAGGGCTTCGAGTTAGCCTACTGCTAAGCATTGCTGCAGATCAGCAATGCTATTAACGTTTTCTAAACTTAACTCCGGACACATCCGTTTAATTAAGCCAGTCAGCACCTTACCTGGTCCGACTTCCACTACTTTCTCAATTCCTTCCACTGGTAGCCTCAGAGAAATTTCTCGCCATCGTACTGAACCAGTAATTTGAGACTGGAGTTGATGTTTTAAGGTAGCTGCCTCGACCGTGGGTACAGGGTCCACATTCGATAATACTGGTACCTGGGCGTCAGTAAAGGGGACAGACAGCAAGAGTTCCTGGAACTGAGCCGCTGCTTCAGCCATTAAGGGAGAATGAAAGGCACCGGACACTTTTAGAGGAACAGCCCGTTTGACTTTAATCTGACTCAGCAAATCCTGAACTGCTGTTGGTTTACCTGAAATTACCACTTGAGCAGGACTGTTATCATTAGCAATAACAACATCCTGTATCTGCTCGATTTTTTCTTCAAGTTCTGGGCGTTTGAAGCCAATCAGAGCAACCATCATGCCTTCAGTTGCACTATCCATCAATTTAGCCCGATGTTGGACTAGGCGTAGCCCTGCCTCAAAGTTAAATACCCTGGCAGTGTAGAGGGCAACATATTCTCCCAAGCTGTGACCCGCTAGTAGATGGGGTCGTTCCCCTTGTTCCATGAGCAGATCAGCCAGGATACTCTCAACTACGTATAAGGCAGGTTGAGTGTAGAGGGTTTGAGATAACTGATCGGACTCCCCTTGACAAATATCTAGGACAGACCAGCCTAAAATTTCCTCAGCTTGCTTAAACTTAACCTTTGCAGAGGGCAGGTCTAATAAGTCTACTCCCATACCTGGTACCTGAGAACCTTGTCCGGGAAACACCCATGCAGTCTTTATCATTTATTAATTATTTATTGGTCGTCAAGAATCAATTATCTGCTATTGCTGTACAATTTGGTGGTCTTATGGATTTGAATTATCTCAGGTGCCCTGAGTGCTGAGTGCTGAGTGCTGAGTGCTGAGTGCTGAGTGTTGATCCGGTTTACCCTGATTTATCTGGTGCTTATTGCTACCGATGGAGAGCAATACTTTGGTAAACGGTGGCAACATCTGGGTGATTGGAACCATGGGCAATAAATTCTTGGAGGATAATATCGGTAGAATAAGGCGGCTGGTAAACTGAGCACAACACTTACCCTAAATCAGGATACTACAGTAGCTCGGTATAAACCGGAAAGCAACTACGAGTAGTACACCACCGACGTAAGCATTCAGCTGAGAGCTCTCAGCTAATGCGCTACTTGAGGTGCTTTTGAATAAAACAGGTACGCATTGGAATAATGCTGACCACTGAGCGCTGACCGCTGACCGTTGACCGCTGACCGCTGACCGCACCTCAAGTAGCACCATCTGTAGCGCATATGCTTACCCACCGACTAGCAAAGACATGGGATAAAACAGGGTAAGCTAAGTTTAATCATTGGCTGATCAACGATAGCTCTATAATTTAGAGCGACTCATTATCAATTAATCTGTCATAATTCATAATTTTTAAAACTCCAGTTTTAAATCTGCCATTAAGTTCAAAATAGTTGATGGATCCCCTTGACGGTAGTATCCCCAATTAAATTCAGCAATTTGTTCTAGTACTTTAGGATTAAACTCTCCTTCGTTACCGTAACCAATAGTGAAAAAGGCAATTCGATTATCGCTGGAAAAGCCACTTTTTTCCAGTTCTTGAGATAGTTGCTCAAGACGAAGCTTAGAATCAGAATCGTCGCCATCGGTCAAAATCACCACAGCATTAATGGCACGCTCTTGGTAATTCTTTTGTAACCAGTTACGGGCTTCGAGGGCAGCATCATATAACCGATTACCCCCGTCAGGGTTGAGATTAAGAATAAACGCCATAGCGCGATCGCGTTTTTGAGGGGTGCTATCTACCAATACTGGTGGACGAATCTCGGAATCAAAATCAATCAGGGCAATTTGTTCTGTTGGTCCTAAACTCTCGATGTATGCGCGCAAAGTCTTTTGAACCGCTGCTAATTTATTCCCCGACATAGAACCGGAAGAGTTTACCAACACCACCACTTGTGAGGGTTTTTTGGCAAATTCCTGCCAGGACTTGACCATTGCTGCCACTACCTCTGGTTGAGGGGAACTCAGGGAATCGTATCTGGCCTTGGAGTCAACACCAAATTGAGCAGAAAACTTGGCACCTAATGGCACTTCTGGTACACCTGGCCTTAAACCAAGTTCTGTGGCAATTTTTTGGACTTGGGGCGATCGCAAATAATCAATCACCTGTTGCCCAGCAGCCTTTTCCTGCCTACTCACCCAAGGGGCTTTGGGTAAAATTGCTCGCATATTGGAGGTAAAGGTTGCCTGAGGATACACGGCCTGATAGCGGCTTTGCCCAGCTTGCTGATCGGAATTTGCAGCAATCACCGAGGACTCGTACACTGAACCAATCGATGCCCAAAAGGAACCATTCTTTACCATGTCCTTTGCCAAGGAACTGGTAGAGACACCATAGCGAATCACTTTACTTTGTATGGCTTGGATCTGTGTCTGATAACCCTGCACATCTGCTACTGTCAATTGTTCTGGTGGTTTACCAGATACACTGGCAAATTGAGCCACTAAGGTTTGTAAACCAGAATTGGAGCCAGTAGGAGCAGTGTGGACAAGGTGAATGGGCAATCGAGGGCTATTGGGATCAAGTTCCTGGTGGGTTTTGGTATTCACCAAGGCTTTGTACAAATCCGGTTGCTGGCGTAATCCATCGGCTAATTCTGCCGATGTCATAAATACCATGGGGCTCTGGGCTAACAATGGTGCATCGGTAATCTCTCCGATGTAATCTCGCCCTGGGAAAATCTGATTGATCTGATCGATTAACTGACGATGATGGATTTCCCCATCCACCGAAACTAAGCTAGGAAATTCTGGCGCATTACGCTTAAGGCTACGGGATTTGAGTTGTTGCGCCAGGGATGTCAGACTAGTTACCACATCGCTACTACTTTTAGTGTCGCAGCTGAGAGAGAACCCCTTACCATTGGCTAATTTCGGCTGTTGTTGGTTAAATTGCTCCGCTGCTTGCTCGCAGAATTGCCCTAAAGCGCTACCGACTAAGAATTTGACCTCAAAGCTTTGCTGGGTTATAAGGTTGGGTTTTCCCATGCAAGCTCCTAGAAAAAGCATACCCAACGCGGTGCTCAGGTGAGTTAGGCGCTGATAACTAGACCTCTCCAAAAACTTGAAACTTTCTCAGGCACTGCTTTTCAGCGATCAAATTGACCAAGTCAATTTTACGTTGAATTAACGCTATAATAAGCTTAAGAAGCTATTGATGTTAATTTAGCACTA
>NZ_JAAHGN010000430.1:0-6063 GCF_010672485.1 Moorena sp. SIO2C4
TGGTGAAGGATGAAGTATAAATTTATGAATTATGAAGTGGGAACTATTAAGTGGGAAGTTTAAGTCCTAACTGTTTATCAAGTTTTTAGTCAACCTTAAGTTAGCCATCGCTAAACCCATTTCATGGTTCATTCCTCCTGGTTCATCTTTTATCCTTCATCCTTCACCCTTGAACTTCAGGAGCTATTTCTTTGTCTCATCAGAGCTAGCTGTATTGTCTGCAGCATCCAGCATCCCATATTTCCGCATAAAGCGTTCAACTCGCCCTTCCGTATCAATAATTTTCTGGGTTCCTGTGTAGAAGGGATGATTACCAGACCAAACATCTACGTGAAGTTCTGGCTGAGTTGAGCCAACGGTCATCACAACTTCCCCGTTGCAATAGACTTTGGCTTCTGGGTACCACTCTGGGTGAATATCTGGTTTTGACATAGTTCCTCCTTTGATTTCTATTTTACTATATATTTAGCTAATTTTTCATTCCTATTTGTTAAATTATGGTAATGATATGCGCTAAGCACACGCTACTTGAGGTGCTATCAGCCCCTTAGCAGTCAGCTTTTCAATCCTGTCAAACTTAGGCATGTGGCTTAATATTGCCCATAAATTAGCTATTGTGGACAACCCTTAATCAGCTAATTTATTAGCTGATTTATTATTGCTTTTAGCTAAAATTTTATTCGGAATGGCTGATAGCTGATAGCTAAGGTCTGAATGCTTACAAATTTTTAATTACCATGTTGAATTTTAAATTAGCCAGCTGATAATTTATCGCTTCGAGTATTGGGGGGCTTTCCGAGCTTTTTTCAAGCCATATTTCTTACGCTCTTTTGACCGTGGGTCACGAGTCAAGTAGCCTTCTATTTTAAGAGGTTGGCGGTTTTCTGGGTCTAGTTCGCACAAGGCTCTAGCCACCCCTAGACGCACAGCATCAGATTGTCCCGTTAAGCCACCACCGTGGGCATTGACTAGGATATCATACTCATTTTCCAAACCTAAGGTTTCCAAAGGTGCTTTCAGGCTGGCTAGGTACATGGGGTTAAAGTTAAAGTAAGCGTCCCCTGGACGTTTATTAACAATCAACTGACCGCTACCGGGAACCAAACGGACTCTAGCAACTGATGACTTACGACGACCAGTTCCCCAGTAAACAGCGCGACCTGCTTGTTCTTCTGCTTGCATTAGTTTTAGCCTCCTGGAATTGTTTTAATAGTTAGTTCTTGGGGTTGTTGTGCTTCATGGGGATGGGTCTGACCAGTGTAAACTTTCAGCTTCTTGAAAAGTTGGCGACCCAGAGAGTTTTTAGGTAGCATACCCTTGACAGCTTTCTCGATAATTCTTTCGGGTATACGTGCTTGCAATTCGGCAAAGGTTTCTGTCTTCATACCGCCAGGACGACCGGAATGGCGGCGGTATAGTTTTTGGTCTCGTTTTCTGCCAGTTACCATAACTTTTTCGGCATTGACAACAATCACGAAGTCACCAGTATCCATGTGGGGAGTGTAAGTAGGTTTGTTCTTCCCCCGCAGAATAATGGCTATTTCACTGGCTAGTCGTCCTAGACGCTGGTTGGTGGCGTCTACAACGTACCACTTTTTTTCAATTGAGTCTTTAGTTGGTATGTGGGTTTTTTCCATCGGTTCAATCAATATCAGGTTTACGGTTGGGTTGAAAGGTTGTCTCTTGTAGCTTGGCCTTAAGGCCCACGCTACACAGGTTGTTCTAGCCCAAGGAGCCCTTGTCGGTTAGTAGGTTGACAGATTAAATTGAATGTTACTTATCTCTAGAAGTAGCCTTCAGGCTTGTTACCTGTCACCTTCACCCCCTCTTCAATCTTGTTACGTGTAGTCTTCAACCCGTCAATTGAGGTAATATAAATTTGGGTTGGGTATCATACCATATTTCTGGGAGAAAGGGGCATTCTGGGTAGCCAACCCTTAGCAAGCACAAGCCTTTGGCTGGAGAAGCGTGTTTCACCTTGTCCCGCTGTTGGTTAACCCAGATGTCAGTAAACTGTTCTGGGGTTAGCTTCCCTATTCCCACTTGTACTAGCATTCCTACCAACAGACGCACCATACCATATAGAAATCCGTTAGCTTGAATTTCTATATGAATAAATGGTCCATTGCGGTAACATTCGGCTGCTTGCACATTTACCCAGGAATGCGATCGCCCCGAGTTGCTTCGGTGAAAGGCTGCCAAGTGATGCTTACCCAGCAGTGGTTTTAAGGCTGCCTGGATCAGGGATTCATCAAGGGGAGCTTGATAATAGTGCCAACAAAAGGGTTGTACAAACAAGTTAGGGCAGGCGTCGGTATAGATTGTGTATCGATAACGACGCCAGATGGCACTAAACCGAGCATGCCAGTCTTGTGAAACTAATGCTGATGCTCGGACTAAGATATCCTCTGGCAGTCTACTATTGAGTATCGCTGCCCAGCGATGGGCTGGTATGGGACCTGTGGCATTAAAATGAGCGACTTGGGCAGCAGCGTGAACCCCTGTATCAGTACGACCAGCACCATATAGGGTTATGGCTCGCTGTTGCACGCTGGACAGAACTGTTTCGATTTCTGACTGAACACTGCGATGCTGGGGTTGTCGCTGCCAGCCATAAAAGTTATTACCCAGGTATTGAATAACCAGGGCAATTCGCTGGATAGCTTTAGCATCGTTGTCAGACATCATGGATTAAGGATTAACAATTGACATTTTTAATGGTTAATTGCTTTAATGGTTAATTGCCTCAGACTAGTTCAATAATAGATATTTCAGCATTATCACCACGACGCCGCACCGTGCGCAGAATTCGGGTATATCCGCCGTTGCGATCGCCATATCGCGCTTTAACCTCAGCAAATAGGGAGTGAACTAACTTTTTGTCGTAGAGATAGGCAATTGCCCTACGTCGGGATGCCAAGGAGCCATCCTTGGCCAGGGTAATCATTCGCTCCACCTCCGAACGAATGGCTTTTGCCCGAGCTTTAGTGGTAGTGATTCGACCATGACGCAGTAATTCAGTGGTCAGGGATCTCATCAGAGCCCGACGTTGATCTGCTGGCTTGCCCAGTTTTGGCACACGACGCCCGTGACGCATTTTTTAGCTTCCTCCTTTTTTTTGAACAAGATTTGCCTTTATTCCTAGGGTTTGGACTAGCTAATTGCTAATTGTCCAGTCCCTTAAGTTTAATTGTTGTGGTTAAGTCTTAGCGGATTTTTCGTGGGGCAGTGTAATTCCTAGACGTCGTTGCAGAGCTTCAATCACTTCTTCAGCCGACTTTTGACCAAAGTTTTTGATTTCTAGGAGGTCTTCCTGACTATAATCGAGCAAATCGGATACAGAGTTGATCTGTGCTCGTTTCAGGCAGTTGTAAGCCCGAACCGAGAGTTGTAATTCTTCGATTGGGATTTGGCTGGTCGGATCGTCATCATCACCATAGTCATCTTTAATAGATTCGAGATTAATATCCTTGAGAGGATTGAACAGATCCACCAGGGTCCCAGCCGCTTGAGATAAAGCTTCTTGGGGAGTTATACTACCATTGGTCCAGACCTCTAAAGTTAAGCGATCCTTTTCCAGAGCACCATCAATGCGAGTATTTTCAACGCTGTAATTTACTTTAGTCACCGGCATGAAAACAGAGTCAATCTGGAGGAAATCTACCGCTGTTGATTCATCATGCCCCCGTTCCACAGAGCGATATCCTGTACCCTTTTCGATGCGGAACTCCATTTCAAGCTTAGCCCCTTCTGCTAAAGTAGCAACATACTGACCTGGAGCAATAATTTCCACCTCCGAGGGCAAATCAAACTGAGCAGCTCTCACAGTGGATGGCCCAGTAATCATCACTCGACCTATCTGAGGTTGAGAGGTGTAGCTTTTGAGGACAACTTCCTTCATATTCAGCATAATTTCCAGGACATCCTCTCTGACTCCCTCAATTGTGGCAAACTCATTGTTTACGCCAGCAATCCTGACAGCCGTCACTGCTGCTCCTTCTAGGTTGGACAGCAAAACTCGTCTGAGGGCGTTGCCAACCGTTGTGCCTTGACCACGTTCGAGAGGCTCTAGGACAAATCTGCTATACTGACTTTGGTTCTTCAGTGTTTTGGATTCTACACACTCAATCTGAAACTGCGCCACAGAGTGACCTCCCTCTATTCATAAGACCCCTTTAACCGAATACAGGTTGAAGGGATAGTAAGCCAAAGGGTAAGGAGTTCCTTATGAACCTCCTCCTTTCAAGCTACTTTCCTTTCAACCTAACGGTCGCAAAAAATATACTCTTATACTCGACGCCGTTTGGGTGGACGGCAGCCGTTATGAGGAATTGGAGTTACATCCCTGATTAGGGTGATTTCCAGTCCGGCTCCTTGCAGGGCCCGAATAGCGGTTTCTCGACCTGCTCCTGGTCCACTCACCATCACTTCCACCTGACGCATACCTTGGTCTATGGCTCGTCGGGCAGCACTGTCAGCAGCGGTCTGAGCAGCGAAGGGAGTTCCTTTTTTTGCCCCCTTAAATCCACTAGAGCCAGCTGAAGCCCAAGAGACTACATCCCCTTTGGTGTCAGAAATGGTGACGATAGTATTATTGAACGTAGACTGGATGTATGCTATTCCATTGGGTACATTGCGTTTCTGCTTTTTTGTACCACCTTTTTTTGTTGGTCGCGCCATGTCACTTGACTTTACTCTATCGGTGATTGATTATCTTGGGGTTGAGTAACTTGAACAATTTTGTCCAAAGTCTTTTGTCCAAAGTCCTTTGTCCAAAGTGACTAACAGAAGGTCTCCTGGCAGTTACTTTTGACGAATGACCAATGACCACAAAGCTGTGGTGGATAGTTGAGCTGACTAGAGCTATTACTTCTTAGCCGGTGCTTTTTTCTTTCCAGCGATAGTCACTCGTCTACCGCGACGGGTACGGGCATTAGTGCGGGTTCGCTGTCCTCTCACGGGCAGTCCCATGCGATGACGACGTCCGCGATAGGTACCAATATCTACTAGGCGCTTGATGTTCATTGACTGCCAGCGCCTTAAATCCCCTTCCACCTGATAATTTTTTTCGACAGCTGCTCTGAGGGCAGCCACCTCAGCATCGGTCAAATCCTTAACCCTCGTATCTGGGTTAACTCCTGTTGCTGCTAAAATGTCTTTAGACCGCGACAGACCGATTCCATAAATGTAGGTCAGACCTATTTCTACACGTTTATCGCGAGGTAGGTCTACACTGGCAATCCGAGCCACGCTTGGTTCTCCCTTGACTGAAGTTTTGTGCTACAAATTAAATGTATGGATTAAGTGTATGGATTTGAGGTTTATCCCTGACGCTGTTTGTGTTTGGGATTCGGGCAAATCACCATAACTCGACCGTGGCGTCGAATCACGCGGCACTTTTCACACATTTTTCGGACAGATGGTCTAACTTTCATGCCTTTTTTTCTGGACAGAATGCAGTTGGTTATTATATCTTTTTTTTGGTTGACTTGTCAAATTTAACTTATTTTTCATAAAACAGAATCCGCTGCTAGTTTTACTTCTTACGCAGACGGTAGGTGATCCTGCCTTTGGTTAAATCGTAGGGGGTTAGTTCAACTTTGACCCGGTCTCCGGGCAGAATTTTGATGTAATTCCGACGGATTTTACCGGAAATATGAGCTAGGACATTAAAGCCATTGTCCAAGTCAACGCGAAACATGGCATTCGGCAGGGATTCAGTCACCGTGCCTTCCATTTCAATTAAGTCTTGTTTAGCCAAAGTGTTTTAACCTCAATACAACTATCCCCCTATGTTCTAAATTTTGATTATTTAATTCAGGGAGTCTTAACATATTTTATCAAATCCTAAATTATACCAACTAAACTAGTTTAAAACCAACTTTGGAGTAGCGCGGTCAGGGAAGCATTTTTCCCGTGGCCTAGCTCAAGGCATAGGTTACACCGGTCGAACCATTAGAATAACCATTAGTCTAAATTAGTCTAAGTATTAGGCTAGTGGTAAGGTATTCGCTACAATAGGGTCAGATGATGGCTTCCATGCCCCACGCAGGGGGTTTCCGC
>NZ_JAAHGN010000431.1:0-6057 GCF_010672485.1 Moorena sp. SIO2C4
TTGTCTACAAAGGAGAAACCAGTGTCTGTCGGTATCCTCGGTACCAAACTCGGTATGACCCAAGTGTTCGATGATGAAGGAAGAGCGATTCCTGTAACCGTCGTCAAAGCTGGGCCATGCACTGTGACCCAAATAAAAACCAACCAGACAGATGGCTACAATGCCATTCAAATTGGTTATGACCAAGTCAAGCCTAAGGCAATTAATAAGCCTGAAATAGGACACTTGGCTAAGTCCAGCGCCCCACCCTTACGCCACCTACGTGAGTACCGCGTGGATGATACCAGTAATTTTGAACTGGGTCAGCCAGTCAATACCGATATGTTCAGTATTGGTCAAATTGTCGATGTCAGCGGTAAAAGCATTGGTCGTGGCTTCGCGGGTTATCAGAAACGTCACAACTTCAGGCGAGGACCGATGGCTCATGGTTCCAAAAACCACCGCCTTCCAGGTTCCACTGGAGCAGGGACAACCCCTGGTCGTACCTATCCAGGTAAGAAAATGGCTGGTCGTTACGGCGGTACCAAGGTGACAATTCGCAAACTTGAAGTAGTCAAGATAGATCAAGAGCGCAATTTGCTAGCGATTAAAGGTGCAGTTCCCGGTAAACCAGGGACACTCTTGAGCATTGCACCCACTAATAAAGTCGGACGTTAGTCAGAACGAAAAAGCAATTAGCTCCCTCATCGTTAGGTGTAAGCCTGATGTATATGTAACTGTTTATTTTTACTACTAGCACCCCCTAAGTGCTTAAAAGCTAACAGCTAATTGCTAAACGCTTGCTCGCTAAGAAGGAGAGAACAAATGGTAGATTGTTCAGTGCGAAACTGGCAAGGGGAAGAAGTAGGGCAGGCAACACTCCAGATGCGAGTTGCCAAAGAAGAAAACGCTGCCCACATTGTTCACCGGTCACTGGTGAGACAAATGGCCAATGCTCGTCAAGGCAATGCTTGTACAAAAACTCGTTCCGAAGTTAGAGGTGGAGGACGCAAACCTTGGCGACAAAAGGGAACCGGTCGTGCTCGTGCTGGTTCTAATCGTTCACCCCTATGGCGTGGTGGTGGTGTAATCTTTGGTCCGAAACCCAGAGACTATAGCCAGAAAATGAACCGCAAAGAGCGTCGCTTGGCTCTGAGAACAGCGTTTATGAGTCGAGCAGAGGATTTGATTGTGGTAGAGGAATTTACTGAGCAACTACCACGACCCAAGACCAAGGATTTGGTGGCAGCAATTGGTCGTTGGGGAATTGAGCCTGAGTCAAAAGTTCTCCTAATCCTAGCTCAGCCAGAAGAAAAGGTTTATTTGTCAGTCCGTAACCTAGCAACTGTCAAGTTGATTTATGCCACCAACTTGAATACCTATGATATCCTGGCCGCTGATAAAATCGTGACAACTAACACGGCTCTTGCCAAAATTCAGGAGGTTTACAATGACTGAGTATAACCCCCGTGACCTTGCTGATTTGGTGATTCGCCCAATTGTGACTGAAAAGGCGACCCTACTGATGGAGCAGAACAAGTATGTCTTTGATGTGATTATCAAAGCGACAAAGCCACAAATTAGAGCCGCGATTGAAAGTCTTTTTGAAGTGAAAGTGGTGGCAGTAAATACCCTACGTCCGCCACGGAAAAAGCGTCGAGTGGGAAAATTTGTAGGTTACAAAACCCAGTACAAACGGGCGATTGTTACCCTAGCTCCAGGAGATTCGATTACTCTATTCCCAGACGTATAAAACTGGCTAATTGCTAATTGCTAATTATTAATTTGGTTAATTGCCAATTGGTAGATTGTCAATTGTTAAGACAAACTAGTCAAGACAAACTAGTCAAGACAAACTAAGTAAAAAATACTTGTTATGGGCATCCGTAGCTATAGACCATACACCCCAGGCACTCGTCAGGGTACTGTCTCAGACTTCGCTGAGATTACTCGGACTGAGCCAGAAAAATCCCTAACCAAGTCTAAGCATCGTAAAAAAGGTCGCAATAATCGCGGTGTTATTACCTGTCGCCATCGCGGTGGCGGACATAAACGTCTATACAGGGTAATTGACTTCCGCCGGGATAAGCACAATATTCCGGCAAAAGTGGCAGCAATTGAGTATGACCCCAATCGGAATGCTAGGATTGCGCTTCTCTACTATCAAGATGGTGAAAAGCGATATATCCTGCATCCTGTGGGTTTGGAAGTGGGGTCATCCATTATATCTGGGCCTGACTCTCCCATCGAAATAGGCAATGCCTTGCCCCTAAAGGATATTCCCTTAGGCACCAACGTGCATAACGTTGAACTGATCCCAGGGCGAGGAGCACAGATTGTCCGTGCAGCCGGAGCAACTGCTCAAGTGCAAGCTAAAGAAGGTGACTATGTCACCCTAAAGCTGCCGTCTAGTGAAGTCAGGATGTTGCGTAAAGAATGCTACGCCACTATTGGACAGGTCGGTAATGTTGAAGCCAGAAACTTGAGTTTAGGTAAAGCTGGTCGCAATCGACATAGAGGCCGTCGTCCCCAAGTAAGGGGCAGTGTAATGAACCCGGTAGATCACCCCCATGGCGGTGGTGAGGGTAGAGCTCCTATTGGTAGAAGCGGTCCAGTGACCCCCTGGGGGAAACCAGCCTTGGGAGCCAAAACTCGTAAGGCCAAAAAGCAAAGTAGTTCTTTAATTGTCCGGCGTAGGCGGAAATCCTCTAAGCGAGGGCGCGGTGGTCGCGATTCTTAAGGAGTTGAACGTTAAAGTTAGCAGGTTAAACGTTGTAAATAGCAACTAATCACTACCAACTAGCAACTATTAACTACCAACTAACAACTAAAAACTAACGAGCGTTGAATTATGGGTCGTTCATTAAAAAAAGGTCCTTTTATAGCCGATAGTCTTCTGACTAAGATTGAAACCTTGAATGCTAAAGGTGAAAAACAGGTGATTAAAACCTGGTCAAGAGCCTCGACCATTGTGCCGCAGATGGTTGGTCACACCATTGCCGTTCATAACGGGCGGACACATGTACCAGTTTTTATCAATGAGCAGATGGTAGGTCATAAGCTGGGCGAATTTGCCCCGACTCGAACATTTCGGGGACATGTTAAGGATGGTAAGGCCCGTCGTTAAAGTGATTAGTTCAGTAGTTAGTAGCTATAAAGAAAGCAAATGATGGAACGATGGCGATAGACACTACAGCAGAAACTAAAGCGATCGCACGCTACATTCGGATGTCTCCAAGTAAAGTGAGGCGAGTACTTGACCAAATTCGGGGGCGTTCCTATCGGGAAGCTCTGATCATTCTGGAATTTATGCCCTACCGGGCTTGTCAACCAGTCTTGAAAGTACTACGCTCCGCTGTTGCCAATGCTGAACACAATGCAGGGATTGACCCAGCTAGCTTATACATCACTAAAGCTTTTGCGGATATGGGACCAAGCTTGAAGCGGTATCGACCAAGAGCTCAAGGTCGTGCTTATCAGATTCGCAAGCCAACCTGCCATATCACGGTGGCTGTTTCTCCAGAAGTAGATGATTAGTTAGTGAGTTGATTGAGCATTACCAAGGGTGAACACTAATAGCGCTATGGCTAGATAATAGGGAAAGAAAAGAACAGTGGGACAGAAAATACATCCAATTGGTTTTCGGCTAGGTATCACGCAAGAGCATCGCTCTCGCTGGTTTGCCGACTCAAAGCGTTATCCGCTTCTGTTGCAGGAAGATTATCAAATCAGACAATATGTTGACAAAAACCTCAATAATGCTGGAATTTCCGACATCCGGATTGAGCGCAAAGCTGACCAGATTGATTTAGAAATTCATACAGCTCGACCTGGAGTAGTTGTTGGTCGTGGTGGCAGTGGTATTGAGTCTTTGCGTGTCGGTCTGCAAAAATCCCTGGGCAACAATCGTCAGATTCGTATCAATGTCGTGGAAGTATCACGGGTGGATGCAGATGCTACCCTAATTGCCGAGTACATTGCCCAACAGCTAGAGCGCCGAGTTTCCTTCAGACGAGTGGTTCGTCAAGCAATTCAGCGGGCTCAGCGGGCTGATGTCCAAGGGATTAAAGTTCAGGTAGGTGGTCGGTTAAATGGAGCTGAAATTGCCCGAACCGAGTGGACTCGTGAAGGACGAGTGCCCCTCCATACCCTCCGGGCAAATATTGACTATTCCTACAAAACGGCCCAAACCATTTATGGAATTTTGGGCATTAAAGTTTGGGTGTTCAAAGGGGAAGTGATTCCCGGTCAAGAAGAAAAGCCTACCCCTAACACAGCTCAACCTCGTCGCCGTCAGCCAAAACGCCGCCAGCAGTTTGAAGACCGCTCAAATGACTAGTAATGACTCACTAGTATTTTGAAAATTGCTTGCTTGTTAATTGTCAGTTTTCAATTTTCGATTTTCAATTAACAAAGAACAAATTATGTTAAGTCCAAAAAGAACAAAATATCGCAAACAGCACCGGGGACGAATGAAGGGTATGGCCACTCGTGGCAGTACCATTAACTTTGGTGATTATGCCCTGCAAGCCACAGAACCAGCTTGGATTACCTCCCGCCAAATCGAAGCAGGTCGTCGGGCAATGACGCGCTACGTTCGTCGTGGTGGCAAAATCTGGATTCGAATTTTCCCAGATAAACCAGTCACCATGCGTCCAGCAGAAACTCGTATGGGTTCTGGAAAAGGTTCCCCAGAGTTTTGGGTAGCAGTAGTTAAACCCGGTCGGATTATCTATGAAATCGCTGGGGTAAGCGAAGAGGTGGCTCGGGAAGCCATGCGTCTGGCTGCGAACAAATTTCCCATTAAATTGAAGTTCATTTCTCGTGAAGGGGAACAGGTATAAGCTATGGCTCTGCCCAAGATAGAAGATGCTAGAAGCCTGAGCGATGCCGAACTAGAGCAGGAAATCTTAGCAGCTAAGCGTCAGTTGTTTGACTTGCGCCTGCAAAAGGCAACCAAACGCTTAGAAAAACCTCACCAGTTTAAGCATCTTAAGCACCGAATCGCTCAGCTAATGACAGTAGAACGAGAACGCCAACTCGCTAAACAGAAAGAATCAACAGATACCTCACAAAGTGATACCCCACAATCAGAACAAAGTGATACCCCACAATCAGAATCAGAAGCATAAGGAATAGTATGGCAGCAAAAGAGAGAGTTGGCCTGGTGGTCAGCGACAAAATGAACAAAACTGTGGTGGTGGCTATTGAAAATAGGTCTCCCCACCCAAAGTACGGCAAAATTGTTGTGCGTACCAAGCGATACAAAGCTCATGATGAGGAAAATAAATGTAAAGAAGGCGATCGCGTTCGGATTAGAGAAACACGACCACTGAGTCGTACCAAACGCTGGATGGTTGCTGAAATCGTCAGTAGTTCCTCAAAATAGCGAGTTAACCCTAGTCGATGTGGGTTTTCCACGACCTACCAATGTGCGTGAGATCTCGGAAGAAAATCCTTTCGGAATTGGAAACTTAGCAATGTTTAACTAATAACTCGTTTAACTCATAACTCATTACTCTATTAGAGGAGGAACACTGATGATTCAACAAGAGAGCTACCTAAACGTTGCTGACAACAGTGGAGCCAGAAAAATAATGTGCATCCGCGTTATTGGTGCAGGAAATCGGCGCTACGGCGGTGTGGGTGATGTAATTATTGGTGTGGTCAAAGATGCCATTCCAAATATGGGCGTCAAAAAGTCAGATGTAGTTAGGGCTGTGATTGTGCGCACCCGCAAGGGGCTACGTCGGGAAAGCGGTATGAGTATTCGCTTTGATGACAACGCAGCAGTAATCATAAACCCAGATGGCAATCCCAGAGGGACCCGCGTTTTTGGCCCTGTAGCGCGGGAACTGCGAGAGAAAAACTTCACAAAAATTATATCCCTTGCTCCGGAGGTACTCTGATGCCAATTAAACACCAGAAGGCACAAACTGATACCCCATTACGCTACAAAATGCACGTTAACAAGGGCGACACGGTACAAGTGATAGCCGGTCGAGATAAAGGCAAAATTGGAGAAATTTTGCGGACGCTACCCAAAATTAGCACGGCAGTAGTCAAAGGGGTTAACGA
>NZ_JAAHGN010000432.1:0-6052 GCF_010672485.1 Moorena sp. SIO2C4
TCAAGTAGCGCTTAAGCTAATTGCTGACCGCTGATAGCTTCTCTTCCAGACATGCACCAGTAATCTGATCAAAAGCAGCACTACTATCTTCCGCTACCCGGGCTAATAATTGCGCTCCTTGTAACATGGAAAGTAGCATTTTTGCTTCTACTTCCAGCGATTGGCTACACTGCCAAGCCTGGGTTTCACAGCCACGGTGCAATAGTTTAGCTAACCAAGATTCAGTGACAGAAAAGAAACTTCTGATCTCTGCTTGGATTTCGGAATTTAAAACACTCAAATCTGCTGTCAACATTCCACACAAACAAATTTTATTGTCTTGCAAACCATCTCGGTAGAGATTCACAAACTCTCTCAATTGTGCTTGAGGTGTTGTTTGTTGTTGCTCAATCTCAACACATTTCCGTGCGAAGTTTTTTTGGTATCGTTTTACTAATTCCTTTACCAAATCATCTTTAGAAGGAAAATGGTAATGGATACTAGCCTTACGGATACCTATTTCTTTGGAAATGTCGGCGTAACTAAAGGCGCTGTAGCCTCGGTTGCGCACCATTGATTGAGCTACGTCTAGGATTTGTTGAGCAGTTTTCTGTTTCATGACTTTATACTACCTACTACTAGGTAGACTTGTCAAGTCTTTTTTGGAAAGGGAGTAGGGAGTAGGGAACTTAGAATTTAGAATTTAGAATTTAGAATTTAGAATCGGGAGTCGGGAGTCGGGAATCGGGAGAGATGTAGGGTGGGCAGTGCATCACAGCGATTCATTTGTTTGCCATCGCCTTACTACACACTGCCCACCAACTGACTATTCAACACTCCTGGGATTAAATATTCTCAGACCTCATGGTTTTTGGGACTTGAACTGCCAGGGCTAAGGCTCTTACTCCCATATAACAACACATAGCCAGCCATAAGATTTGACTACTGTGGAACCACCAAGATGCTACAGCGACAGGGATAAAACCAACAAGACTACCGGTTACAACACCTTTGCGAAGCAGAGCTCCTTCAGTTAAGCCCAAAAAATACCCATCTAACATAAAAGCCATAGAACTCAGTCCTAGAAAGGGAAGTAGCCACAGAAGATAATGGTGAAGTTCGTCAATTACCTCTCCATGATTGGTCATCAACCCAAACAGAGGATCTGGCAGGAGGACAAATAAGGAAGCTATGGTTAGTCCTATGCCGAGGCTGCTTGCTCCAGATAGGCGCAACAGAGAAGGAAATTTGTTGGTCAAGCCTTGACCGCGAAAGTTCCCTGCTATACTTTCCGTCGCAAAGGATAATCCTTCAATAAAGTAGAAGGTCACGATCATCACCTGCAACAGTAAAGTATTGATAGCTAGCACCATCGTGCCCAAATAAGCACTCAAATCAGTAAAGGCAGCAATGGTGATGGTTGAAGCAATAGAGCGTATCCAGATATTTCCATTCAACTTAAAAGTCGATTTTATGGCCTCTAGGTCGAAAATCCTGTCTACTAGCGCTAGCATTTGAGGATAGCCATTTTCTGTAGCTATGAAAATCATGCCCATAAGTAACATCAGATACTGGCCAGCCGCCGTAGCAAATCCAGCCCCTGCACTTGCCCAGCCCCAACGGATAATCAGCAGGTAATCCAGTATAATATTCGCTCCATTGCCAATAGCTGACAAAACCAATACTTTGGTGCTCTTTTCCCGGCCTAGAAACCACCCGATTAAGACCAAGTTGAGTAGGGTTGCAGGCGCTCCCCAAATCCGAGCATTAAAGTAATCTTGTCCAGCAGCTTTAACCTCAGGTGCAGCGCTGAGTAGGCTAAAGCCAATTTCTCTAAGGGGATATTGCAACAAGATAATGAGTAGTCCGAGGGTTAAAGCAATTAAACCATTACGTAGAAGTACTAACGTAATTCCATCTTGGTCAAAGCGTCCTTCCGCTTGAGCCGTTGGGCCGGTAGTTCCCATCCGCAGAAAGTTACAGTTGCGATACACCAAGTTGAAGATAACTGTAGCTAGAGCAACCCCAGCTAAATAGTTAATATCTGCTAAGTGTCCCAAAAATGCGGTATCTACTAACCCTGCTAAGGGAATCGCGATGTTGGAGAGGATATTGACAGTAGCTAATCGCAGAAAGCGAAGATGAAACGTTTCCGTATTGTCTTTGGACATAAGGGGTCTTAATTACCAAAATCTAGCCAAAATTGTTGACTGTAAAATTTTCTTTTATTCTCACCATAAACAATTTTTGGCTGATCGTGTTTATTTTTGTTTACAATATGCTATATTTGGAGTGGATGCTAATCACAAAAGTTGCTAGTTATAGCAAAACTTTGTATCTCTTGATACCAAGAATCTATAAGTTAGTATAAACCCATACTAATTTGTGGGCTTTTGGATCCATTTTGAGATGTTTTTTGATAGCTCTGAAGTTAGCTGATCGATAGGATTATTAGGTGATTGTAAAAATGGAACATTCTCATCTCACTATCATCTTACCCGATGGTTCATCTCACCCTATTCCCATATACTTGACCAAGACAGGACAAACACTAATCTGTGGGAAAACAGTAGCAAAAACTACAGGCTATCAAATTTACGATTCCGAACTCAGGCACACAACTACTGAATTAGCCAGTCTAAGTTATTTAGATGCCGGAGCTCTAGAATTATACTACCGGGGGATTCCGATCCAATTAGTAGTCGATAATTGCGATTACTTAGATACCATTATTTTGTTATATGAATCACATCTCCCCAGCCAAGAGGAAAAACAATGGTTTAAGGAGCAACTGGCCAAAAACTCTCTTCTGGATCAGAAAATTATTAAGGGACTCAAGAGTGTAATCTCTTCCTTTTCTCCCCATGCTAATCCCGTCGCTATTCTAAGTTCTGGATTATCCTATCTTTCCGGAGAATGTTCTTTGCCTTTACGGAATCAAGGCGAACAGTTGGAAGCAATATTGAAGGCTCTTGCCATAACTCCTATTCTGGTAGGGATGATCCTACAACATGTCAAACAGCAGCCTTTGGTATTGCCCCAAGACGTTGGCTGTTATGGACAAAATTATGATTATATCAATAATCTTCTGGGGATGATCTGGGGTTTCGGTAACGTAACCGATGAGCAACGCTCTTTGATGGATACACTAATGGTGTTGCATGCAGACGCTGGCTTGAGCCCTTCAACATTTGCTGCTAAACAAAATATTAGCAATGGTACGGGAATGTGGAGAAGTTTAATCTCCGCCTTAAACGCCTTGTCTGGAGACAAACATGGCGGTGCTAATTTCAGGGTCTTGCAGATGTTTCAGGAAATTGCTGCTGCTGATGGAGACCTAGAAGAGAATATCAGAAATTATATCCAGCAATCCCTGGATAAAAAACAGAAAATCCCTGGGTTAGGCCATATTGAATTCAAAGGGATAGACCCTAGAGCCAGAATTCTCAGCAAAATCTGCAACCAAATGGTTGAAGAAGGAAAGGGAGATACTTTCATGCATATTGCGAGGGAAATGCATAAGCAAATAGATACTATTCCTTACTTCGATAAGATTAAACCAAACGTAGATTTTTATTCTGGTGTTTTATGGAAAAACCTAGGAATTCCTGATCAACTGATGACAGTTATGTTCTATTGCAGTCGCATTGCTGGCTACATTGCTAATATTTGCCTAGCTACCGAAAAATCTACTATTGTTTTCCCTAATCAAGCTTATGTAGGAAAAACAAATTTATTCTTTAATGATGTTGAGCCAAGCACTTCAGGAGTGATTCCCTTATTCCCTGCTCTTAAGCATTCAGCCGTGAGCTAAAAGCTCACGCTACGCGAACAGCTGTCAGCCGTCAGCCTAATCCTTAAAATAAACCCGGGAGTAAATGTAGGCTGGGCAGTGCATGACACCGATTCATTTGTTTGCGATCGCTTTTAGCGGCTCCTACGGAGCATCGCGTAGCGTGACCTACGGTCAATCGCCTTACTAAGCACTGCCCACCAACGGACTAGTTGATGTCGGTGAGCAGAAACACCTCCAGACGTGATTTACCGTAATGTTAAGAATTAATACAGCAATAGCAACACTTAGTGATACAAGTAGTATAATATCTCTACTTTAGATTTATGCTATTACTAAACCTCAAATTGCCATTAAGATTCCTCCAACCCTTCTCCCATAACTCAATAGCTGCTAGGTTGAGCAAACTGGCAGGTCAAAGACTGATGTGATTGTTGATGCGATCGCTAATTACCTTGACTGTGCTGAAAACATTCCCATCATTCAGACAATGGCTGAATTTGAGAGGAGGTTGGTGGAACGGGAGGCTGAAATTAGAGGGAAATCAGACGTCAAGTCAGCTTATGCCAGAAGAAACTCCTAAGACTAACTCTGCTATATCAAAGTTAGAGTCTGCTATTCAACGTTATACTCATGCACTTACTACACTTGAAGACGCTAGCTCGCCATCAAAAGAAACAGTTCTAGAGGTTTTGACTGCTCGTGATACCGTTCAAGCAGAATTAAGCAATCAATCACAGATTCCTACAGGAAGCTTGATTAAGGTTAACGATCTAGATCACCGATTAAAGCAAGATACTAATAAGATTACCACAGTAGATCTAACTGAATGGCATGCTATTTTCAACCCTAACGTAGAGGCTTGGTGGTGGTTTCTTGAACCTCCAAAGCATCGATGGGATTATCTGGATTGGCTATGGAAAATACTGACAATTGTATTTCTCATATTGTCTTTTAGTTTAACGGTAGATATTTCGGAACACTTTCTGAGTGGTGGAGCACCAGATACCTTAGAGGTTTTTGTTACTGCTAGTGAGGGCGTCCTAACACTACTGGTTGGTAGAACCGCTTTCACAAAAACTGGACAGGAGTTAATCAAAAATGCTCTTACCCGTTTGAATATTCCTAACTATTTTTGGCAAGAAGTAATTTGTGGTATTGCCTTCAGTCTTTTCCTCATTTGTGTTATAGTTTATTTTTTGTTACCTAAGATTGCCGATTTTTACAACCATCTTGGTGATCAAGACATTCAACATAATCATCCGAAATTTGCTGCCGCCATATCAGACTACAAACGAGCAGTCGCCCTGAATCCTGACTACGCTGAATCTCATTATCACTTAGGAACAATTTATGAGGAACTACAAGAAAATCAAAAGGCTTTATCTCAATACAAAATTGCTGTGAAAGATAACTTCATTCCTGCTTATAATAAGTTAGGAAGAATGTATATTATCGATCAAAAATATGCTCAGGCTAGTTTTTGGTTACGAAGAGGTCTAGACCTAATTAATGAGGAGACTGAAAATGATAAAGACAATGATAAAGAAGTGAAATACAATTTGCTGACAAACCTGGGGTGGGCTATGCTAGAACAAAAGTACTATGATGAGGCAAAATATAATCTCGAGAATGCTAAGAAGTTATATAATAACAAGGCACCAGCTTACTGTTTGCTAGCCCAGGTATTAGAAGCTGAAAAAAACGAAGCAGATGAAAAAAATACGGAAACAAAAAACACGGAAATAATTAATAATTGGGGATATTGCTATGAGTATGCCAATACTAATAATATAGATGAAAACAAATGGTTTTATCAAGCTAGACAGCACTTAAAAACTCCGTTAAATGGTTCTTCAGTACCTGCTATGCTAAATTTCCAGTTAAAAAACTCATAAAGCTTACTGTAAAAGGGAAATGAGGCTATTCAACTAACAAAATTTTCTGAATACTGCCTCTTTCCACTGCTCCGTTCGCGCAGCGTGGCCAACGGCCTCACGCGCCCCGCGTGGCCTACGGCCTCAGTCCCTGCTCCCTGCTCCCTTGGCCACAGTAAATCTATCATTTAGATGTAGGGTGGGCAGTGTATCACACAGAGTCATTTGCTTGCCATCGGGTTGGTACACACTGCCCACCTTACGATTGACAGTAATCGGTAACTCACCACTGATAACTAACTAGTTCATGTCAGTGGGCAGTGCATCACACCGATTCATTTGTTTGCGATCACGTAGCGTGACCTACGGTCAATCGCCTGACTAAGCACTGCCCACCAACGGA
>NZ_JAAHGN010000433.1:0-6033 GCF_010672485.1 Moorena sp. SIO2C4
TGGTAGTAGCAGTGTTAGGCATCTTGATGTCTGGTGGAGCTTACCTACCGATAGATCCTGGGCTACCCCAAGAAAGACAGTGGTATCTACTCGAGCAAGCACAAGTCACACAAGTATTGACTCAAACTCACCTCAAACAGTCTCTGGGTTGGCCTGAAGGAATCAAATGTTGGTCTGTAGATACTGAAGAGTTAGCAGAATATGATCCAAACCCCCTAGAACCAGTACAAACTTCAGAAGATTTAGCTTATGTGATTTACACTTCTGGTTCCACAGGTTTACCCAAAGGGGTAATGATCGATCATCGGGGAGCAATCAATACCATCCTCGACATCAATCAACGGTTTAAAGTAACACCATCTGACCGAGTACTCGCCTTAGCAGCGTTAAATTTTGACCTGTCAGTGTACGACATATTTGGTGTGCTAGGAGCAGGGGGAGCGATAGTGATGCCACCACCAAAAGCAGCAAAGGATCCAGCTTGCTGGAGAGAATTAATTATCGCTCACGAAGTTACCTTGTGGAACTCAGTTCCGGCTCTGATGCAGATGTTGGTAGAGCATTTATTAGGAACCTCAGCAACAGCAGTAGGTGATTTACGAGTGGTAATGTTGAGTGGAGATTGGCTGCCAGTAGACTTACCAAGCAAAATCCAATCTCTGTGGTCTAATGTTCAAGTGATGAGTTTGGGTGGAGCAACCGAAGCGTCAATTTGGTCGATTGGCTATCCGATTGAAAAGGTGGGGTCAGACTGGAAGAGTATTCCCTATGGTAAGCCCCTGTTAAATCAAAGTTTTTACGTACTGAATGAGTTGATGGAACCAAGACCAGTTTGGGTACCGGGACAACTTTATATTGGAGGGGTAGGTTTAGCTAAGGGTTATTGGAAAAATGAGCACAAGACCCAAGCAAGCTTTATTACCCATCCAGTCACTCAGGAACCGTTATACAAAACTGGGGATTTAGGCAGGTATTTACCGGATGGTAATATTGAGTTTTTAGGCCGAGAAGACTTCCAGGTAAAAATAAATGGTTATCGTGTTGAACTGGGGGAAATTGAAGTAGCATTAAAGCAATTTCCAGGAATTAAAGAAGCGATTGTTACTGCTATCGGAGAATCTCAACAAAGCAAACGCCTGGTTGCTTATGCCGTGTTCAAGGAAAAGTCTGTTATTAGCGATTCTTCCCTGACCGATATCCATCAGACAGAAGACAAAAATGAAGTGGGCCAGCCTGATCAAGAAATAAATTGTACTTCGGAACAATTGCGTAAGTACCTATGGCAAAAACTTCCCGAATATATGGTTCCTGATGATTATGTTATTTTGGAAGCTTTACCATTAACTGCCAACGGCAAAGTAGACCGTAAACGATTGCCCAAACCTCAAAGACAAACTATAGCCGATACGAATCAAAATATACTACCTCAAACCAAAACTGAACAACAAATTGCTGCTGTTTGGACAGAAGTTCTTGAGCTAGAAGAAGTAGGAATTCACGACAATTTCTTTGCCATAGGAGGAAATTCTTTACTTGTCATCAGAGTGCATAATAAATTGCAAGAACTATTAGGCATAGAATTGAAAGTAGTTGACCTGTTTGCTAACCCTACTGTACATTTTCTAAGTCAACACCTTACTCAGATTGGTAGTAAAGAATTATTTATGGAAACTAGTAAAACTCGTGGAGATGAGCGAGTTAAGAAAGGCACTACAAGAAAGGAAAGGCGCAATATTAGAAAAAGTCTACGCGGCAAAAAATAATTTTTTCCAAGTATTGTTGTATTGTTATAACTGTTATGAACAGCTAAGTAATTAAGAAATATAGCAAAATTAAAGTATGACAGTAAGATGATGGATGATTTAGAAGACCTTAACGATAATCAAGACATAGCAATTATAGGAATATCTGGACGTTATTCAGGAGCTGATGATATTGAACAGTTTTGGCAGAATGTTCGGGATGGAGTTGAATCAATATGTCTTTTTTCAGAACAAGAATTGCTCAACTCTGGGATCGAACAAGAGTTACTGAATAACTCTAACTACGTCAGGACTGGTAGTTTGATCTCAAACATAGATATGTTTGATGCTAGTTTCTTTGGCTATACTCCTAAACAAGCTGAAGAGATAGACCCGCAACAAAGGCTATTCCTCGAATGTGCTTGGGAAGTAATAGAGAGGGGTGGTTATAACCCGGATACCTATCAAGGTTCTATCGGGGTTTATGCTGGCATTACCATGAGCAGCTATTTCTGGAACAACGTTAATCCTTGTTTTGACTTTTCTTACCTCAATAGTAGTTCTTTTCAACAATTGCTGGCTAATGACAAAGATTACTTAGCAACTCGTGTTGCTTACAACCTGAATCTAACTGGACCGGCTATCACCGTTCAAACTGCTTGTTCCACTTCATTAGTAGCTGTTCATCTAGCTTGCCAAAGTTTGCTCAATGGGGAATGCGACATGGCTCTTGCTGGTGGTGTAACCATCCGTGTGCCTCAAGAAGTGGGATATTTGTATCAAGACGGGATGATTCTCTCCCCAGATGGTCATTGCCGAGCCTTTGATGCCAAAGCTGAGGGTACAAGGTATGGTAATGGTCTCGGAGTTGTACTACTCAAGGGACTCGAAGATGCTATTGCAGACAAAGATTATATCTATGCAGTAATTAAGGGTTCAGCCATTAATAACGATGGCTCTTTGAAAGTCGGCTACACCGCACCTAGTGTAGTAGGTCAAGCAGCGGTTATTTCAGAAGCTCAGGCTGTGGCTGGTGTGGAAGCAGAGACGATCACATATGTAGAAGCTCATGGCACAGGGACAAAACTCGGAGATCCGATTGAAATTGAAGCTCTGACCAAGGTTTTTCAGCAGAGCACCCAAAAACAAGGCTTTTGTGCTATTGGTTCAGTAAAAACTAATGTTGGGCATTTAGACGCAGCAGCAGGAGTAACGGGACTGATTAAAGCTACTTTGGCTCTCAATCACAAATTAATTCCCCCTAGCCTGAACTTTGAACAACCCAATCCCAAAATTGATTTTGTAAATAGTCCCTTTTTCGTCAATACAAAATTGTCAGAATGGAAAAGCAATGGCACGCCTCGCAGAGCTGGAGTTAGTTCTTTTGCCGTGGGAGGAACTAACGCCCATGTCATTCTCGAAGAAGCCCCAAAACAATTTAAAAACCAAGATATATATCAGCGTCCCTTACATTTATTAACCCTTTCAGCTCAAACTAAAGAAGCACTCGAAGAATTGGTTAGTCGTTATCAAAATTATCTAGAAACTAACCGAAAAATAGAACTAGCAGATATTTGTTATACAGCCAATAGTGGACGATTCCACTTCAACCATCGCCTTGCTATTATTGCCGCTGATCGACAACAATTAGCAACAAAACTCAGTAACCGAAGTGCTGGGGAAGAAGTAGTTGGGGTGTTTCAAAAAGAATTTTGTACCAGCAGTAATGTTCCTCAAGTAGCTTTCCTGTTCACTGGTCAAGGTTCCCAATATCTGAATATGGGACGGCAACTATACGAAACTCAGCCAACTTTTCGTCAAGCTTTGGAGGAATGTGACGAAATTCTGAGTTCGCTACTAGATCAATCTCTTTTAGCCGTTCTATATCATCAAACAACGGATGAGTCTGGTTCATCGCTACTAGACCAAACAGCTTATACTCAACCCGCCCTATTTGCTATCGAATATGCCCTCTTCAAGCTCTGGCAATCCTGGGGCATTGAACCAAATGTGGTCATGGGTCACAGTGTAGGTGAATATGTCGCAGCAACGGTAGCAGGGGTTTTCAGTTTAGAAGATGGTTTGAGATTAATTGCCAAGCGAGGGCAGTTGATGCAACAATTGCCATCTGTCGGTGAGATGGTATCGGTCATGGCATCAGAGTCGAAGGTGCAAGCAGTGATCGCAAACTACACGGAGAAATTGGGGTTAGCTCAGTCTAATGTGGGTATTGCAGCCATCAACGGACCAGAAAGTGTTGTGATTTCTGGAGCGAGTGCTGCGGTTAAAGCAATTAGTAGCAGCCTGGAATTGGAGGGAGTGAAAATCAAACTACTACAGGTATCTCACGCCTTCCATTCACCTTTAATGAGACCAATCTTGGCAGAGTTTGAAGCAGTAGCTCAACAAGTGAACTACCACCAACCTCAAATTCCACTCATATCTAATGTCACAGGAGAACAAGCTACCTGTGACATTAGTACACCGGACTACTGGGTGAATCATATCTGCCAACCAGTGCGGTTTGTCCAAAGTATGGAAACCTTGTACCAAGAAGGCTATGAAGTTTTCTTAGAAATTGGACCAAAACCAATTTTGTTAGGTATGGGAAGGCAGTGTTTACCAGAAGAGGTAGGTGTCTGGTTGCCTTCTCTGCGACTAGGGATGGAAGACTGGCAACAGATGCTTTTCAGTTTAGGACAATTGTATCTACAGGGAGCTGAAGTGGATTGGTTGGGAGTCGATCAAGATTATGGCTTTCAGAAAGTAGTATTGCCAACCTATCCATTCCAAAGACAACGTTATTGGATTGAACGGAGTCAAGGCAGAGGTGAAGACAAAGCCAAGCAAAATTTATCTGTTTCAACCTCATCTCCTGTAACTGAGCTATTAGATCGAGGAGACTATAAGCAGTTGACAGCAATGTTAACAGGAAACGGCTCCTTGACAGCAGTTGAAGTCGTGCAGCAACTGATTCACCACCATCAACAATCACTGGCACAAGCAGCTCTCAAGGATTGTTTGTACCATATAGAGTGGCAGCTCAAGCCTTCAACTCTAGCTCCAGAAACCCCTTCCCAGAATGGTCAATGGCTGATTATCGGAGGTGAGGCAACTGTGGCACAGAAGTTAGCAGAGCAGCTTGAGCAAAAACAGCAGAGTTGCTATGTTGTCAAGCAATTTCCTCAAGACTATTCACAACTGTTGCAGCAGGTTCAACAAGAAACTGAGCTGCCCTTGGTAGGGATTGTGTATTTGACCAGTGAGGAAGTCCCTTCTCAGATAAATACGACTTCTTCTCAAAGCTTGCTGGGACTACTACAAACCTTACTGCAAGACGACTCTTCAACTCCTGTAAAAGTTTGGGTAGTTACAGCAGGAGCAGTAGCTAAGGGAGAGCATCCTATCTCTGTAGCTCAGACTCCTCTATGGGGTATGGGAAAGGTTGTGTCACTCGAACACCCTGAGTTGTGGGGAGGATTAATTGACCTAGAACCAGGTAAAACTGCTGAAAATCACATGGAATGCCTTTTAAGGGAGCTGCTCAACCGTGATGCGGAAGACCAGGTAGTCTACCGTGGGGGTGAACGTTATGTACCCAGATTAGTGCGCAGTTCAGTTCCTACCTCGAAAATATTCAAAGTAGAGCCGACAGGAAGCTATCTGATCACAGGTGGATTGGGATACTTGGGATTGAAAGTAGCCGATTGGCTGGTTAAACAGGGTGTCCGCCATCTGATCCTACTTAGTCGTAGTGGTCTGACAAAGGAAACTCAACCCGCTGTGGAAGCACTGCAACAGACTGGGACTAATGTCAAAGTCCTGGCAGTCGATGTGGCTGATCTAACCGATATGGAACGAGTCTGGAAGCAGCTTGAAGCTGAGGAGAAACCTCTCAAAGGGATTATTCATGCGGCAGGAGTAGGAAGATTAGATACTCTCGAAGAGTTAACACCGGAAAAATGGGAGGCAGTGCTGCGTCCTAAAGTACAGGGTGGATGGAATCTACATCAACTATCTCGGAATGAGAATCTGGATTTCTTTGTCTGTTTCTCATCCATTGCCTCAGTTTGGGGCTCCCGAGGTCAGACCCATTATGCCGCAGCTAATCAGTTCCTAGATGGGTTGGTGCACTATCGTCATTCTTTAGACTTACCAGGATTAGCAATCAATTGGGGAGCCTGGGCAGGGGGTGGCATGACCACAAATGAGGCTCAGAGATGGCTAGCTCAAATTGGAGTAGAAGCACTCTCACCGGAGTTAGCTATTTCTGCATTGGAGCACCTAATAT
>NZ_JAAHGN010000434.1:0-6016 GCF_010672485.1 Moorena sp. SIO2C4
TTCTGTAGCACCTCAAGTAGCGTGCGCATTAGCTGATACGCGACACGCTGATACGCGACACGCTGATAGCTGATACGCGACACGCTGATAGCTGAATACTTACATATACATTAATGATGTATTGTCGAAGTGCGGCTCGTTCCAACTAGGAGCCTTTAGAAAATAAAGGGCCATTGAAATCACACTAGCTTACCAAAAAATTTGGGTAATCGCGCCCCGTCCTTATAGGAGACGCGCGCCTCAGAGTTAAGAAGCATTTATTGGGAGCAGGCTATGAGCAAAAGGGTTAAAACTTATTAATTAAGGCTTCTTAACTCTTACGGTAGGCTTTTTGTTAAATTAAGACTTGACGGTTTTTTCGCATCGTGTTAAGATAAAAACCTAACGAAAAAAACAATTAATGTTCTAGATAAACATGATATTAAAATAAGTAGATGATGTAAAAAATCAGCTAAGATATCAGCTTATTGCATCATCAAATTCTTAGATTTGGAGATCTCCGAAAACATAAGATCAAGAAAAAGTTTATCTAACTTGTTAACTAGATTAGGTACGGTGGGGTTAGAAGTTACCTTAATCAGAGGGTCGCCTTTATAGTTAGTCGGCGCTTGTGTAAAAAGTTTTAACCTTTTTTATTAAGGCGACCCTCTGATCAGGTTTCGTTTCCGGCACACCGAAACCTAGGTCATAGACCAAATACGCTTGGGTCGAATCCACCTCTATTTTTCCTGGCTCCGGCAAGGGTTTTACAAGTCACCCCGTTGAACGCGATCGCGTGGCCATAGGCCAAGCAAGAATCCCCGTCCTTCCAGGGCGGGGAGTGTCAATTGGTAGCTTACTCCACGCTGTGACCGACAGTCGTTATGATCTGTCTAATTGACTCTTCAGATGCTTCGGTTTCAACTCTAACCGTCTTTGATGTTACATCCACTGCGACTTTAGAATCTGGCTCCTGTTGGAGTATACCTTCGGTAATGGTCTTGGCACAGACATCACACGCAATACTGGGAACTTTTAACTGTACTACTGCCATAGTCAATACTCCATCAGTTTTTCTGACACCGGTTAATCAGCTTGCCCTTAAAGCTCGCAGCCCAAGGTAGCAATGTTAATCCTTACCAATAACTTAGATCGATTGACGACAATACTCAATGGGCCTAGCCAGGATTGACTAGACCCATTCGAGTGGAAAAAGACAAATTTTCAACGAGTTAACTTTCTGACTACCAGTTTTGAATCACTACTATGGTTGGCAAACTACACAGATACACCTAATACTAAATCTCACACAGTCGTGTCTTTCCGGACTTTGGTTTGGCTTACTCCAACCTCCGTTGGTTTCTCGCCACTTTTTGCTATGTTCGATTGGTGCCTACTGTGGCTGGGTCATAGACCGCTAGAAATCATCTTATCTATGCCCATTTAGTTTTTGGCTTCAGGTTTTTCTCTGAAGGATGACTTCCACTCTTTAAATCTAACACGGCCTTCTGGAGATTCCGAATACTTGTTGTTAAAGTTAATCAGTCTTTACAAACTGCAACGATTAGATTAAAAAGTATGAAGCATGTAGGGTCAAGGGTGAAGTGTTAATTGCTTTGTCAGCTATCAGCGTGTCGCTTATCAGCTATCAGTCATTGGCCAAGGGCTTTTCCCCAGACTTGAAATTATCATTAATCTCGAACTATGAAGCTGATGGCTGATAGCTGACGGCTGAATGCTTACATTTGATTAACTTTAATGGTACGGTACAGCAATCATTTCTAATGTGTCTGGGATTTCCCCAATACATTTCCCCAATACATTGCCCCAATACTCAAAGGGCCTAGCCAGGATTGACTAGACCCATTCGAGTGGAAAAAGACAAATTTTCAACGAGTTAACTTTCTGACTACCAGTTTTGAATCACTACTATGGTTGGCAAACTTCACAGATACACCTAATACTAAATCTCACACAGTCGTGTCTTTCCGGACTTTGGTTTGGCTTCCTCCAACTTCTGTTGGTTTCTCGCCACTTTTTGCTATGTTCGATTGGTGCCTACTGTGGCTGGGCTATAGACCGCTAGAAATCATCTTATCTATGCCCATTTGGTTTTTGGCTTCAGGTTTTTATCTGAAGGATGACTTCCACTCTTTAAAGCTAACACGACTTTCTGGAGATTACGAATACTTGTTGTTAAAGTTCAGGAGTCTTTACAAACTGCAACGATTAGATTAAGAAGATTGAAGGTTGAAGGTTGGAAGGTTGAAAGGTTGAAGGTTACAGGTTGAAGGTTACAGGTTACAGGTTACAGGTTACAGGTTACAGGTTAGATGTTGAAGGTTACAGGTTAGATGTTGAAGGTTACAGGTTACAGATTGCTAGTTATACATCCGGCTTTCAGTTGTTAAGCCTCTAATCTTCAACCATCAAACCTCCAACCTACCAACCTTCAACCTACCAACCTTCAACCTACCAACCTTCAACCTACCAACCTCCAACCTACCAACCTTCAACCTACCAACCTCCAACCTACCAACCTTCAACCTACCAACCTCCAACCTACCAACCTTCAACCTACCAACCTTCAACCTACCAACCTCCAACCTACCAACCTCCAACCTACCAACCTTCAACCTACCAACCTTCAACCTACCAACCTTCAACCATCAAACCTTCAAGCATCAACCATCAAAATGGGATGCTCAGCTCTCAAGGGTGGGCTTTCTAGCCAAGGTCTGTAACAATGGATCATAGGTAAATTAATAAATATAGCGATAGGGTTTTAATTACCATATGCCCATACCCTAAAGCTGACTTGTAGAGAACCATGCCCGATATCCCTAATTATTTGCGCGGTAACGAAATACGGCAAACTTTCCTCGATTTCTACTCCCAACGGCAACACCAGGTATTGCCAAGTGCTTCCCTAGTACCGGAAGACCCGACGGTGTTGCTGACAATTGCGGGAATGTTGCCGTTTAAACCGATTTTTCTAGGACAACGTCAGTCGGAATTCCCTCGCGCCACTACTGCCCAAAAATGTATCCGCAACAATGATATAGAGAATGTGGGACGCACGGCACGGCATCATACTTTTTTTGAGATGCTGGGGAATTTTAGTTTTGGGGATTATTTTAAGGAACAAGCGATCGCATGGGCATGGGAACTCTCTACAGAGGTATTTGGTTTGCCACCAGAACGCTTAGTCGTCAGTGTGTTTCGGGATGATGACGAAGCGTTTGCGATCTGGCGGGATAAAATTGGCATCCCAGCCTATCGCATCCAGCGCTTGGGTGAGGAGGATAATTATTGGAAATCGGGTCCGACCGGTCCGTGTGGTCCGTGTTCGGAAATTTACTACGATTTTCACCCAGAACTGGGAGACGAGAGCATTGACTTGGAAGATGATACCAGGTTTATTGAGTTCTATAACCTGGTATTCATGGAATACAACCAGGATGCGGAGGGTAATCGCACCCCGTTAGAGAAGCAAAATATTGATACGGGGATGGGACTGGAGAGGATGGCGCAAATCCTCCAGCAAGTGCCGAATAATTATGAAACTGATTTAATTTTCCCGATTGTAAAAACCGCAGCGGAAATTGCTGGGGTTAACTATAGCAAGAGTGATCAGAAGACGAAGGTTTCTCTGAAGGTTATTGGTGACCATATCCGGGCAATCGTTCATATGATCGCGGATGGGATTACGGCTTCTAACACCGGACGGGGTTATGTGTTGCGCCGTTTGCTGCGTCGAGTGGTGCGTCATGGCCGTTTGATTGGGATTGATGGGGAATTTACCTGGGAAGTGGCTCAAACAGCGATCGCATTATCTCAATCAGCTTATCCTAATGTCCGGGAACGGGAAAAGACTATCAAAGCTGAAATGCAGCGGGAAGAGTCTCAATTCCTGAAAACCCTGGAACGGGGTGAGAAGCTGCTAGCTGAGATTTTGGCCAAGAAGCCTAAGCAGATTTCTGGCACAGATGCGTTTACCCTCTATGATACCTATGGTTTCCCAGTGGAATTAACTGAGGAAATTGCTGAAGAACAGGGCTTAACGGTAGACCTCGATGGCTTCGAGGTGGAAATGGAACGGCAGCGGGAACGGGCTAGAGTTGCCCATGAAACGATTGATTTAACGGTACAGGGTAGCTTAGATCAGCTAGGGGAACAGATCGATAGCACAGCATTCCTTGGTTACACTGAACCCCAGTCCATGGCTAAGGTAGAGGCTTTGCTAGTTGATGGCAAGTCGGTGGAATCGGCTGGGGCTGGGAGTAAGGTCCAGGTGATTTTGGATCAGACCCCATTCTATGCGGAATCTGGGGGACAAATAGGCGATCGCGGTTATCTGTCTGGGGATTCGCTATTGGTTCGGATCGAAGATGTTCAGAAGGAATCGGATTTCTTTGTCCACTTCGGTACTGTGGAACGGGGAAATTTAGCGGTAGGCACAACAGTAACGGCTCAAATTGACCGGGCTTGTCGCCGTCGAGTTCAAGCTAACCATAGTGCGACTCATTTACTGCAAGCGGCTCTCAAAAAAATTGTTGACCCAAGCATCTCTCAGGCAGGCTCTTTGGTGGCTTTTGACCGTTTGCGCTTTGACTTCAATTGCCCTCGCGCTCTGACATCGGAAGAGTTAGAGCAAATCGAGGCACAAATTAATACTTGGATTAGTGAAGCCCATACCGCAGATGTGGAGGTGATGCCTTTGACAAAAGCTAAGGCTAAGGGGGCGACTGCTATGTTTGGGGAAAAGTATGGTTCGGAGGTCAGGGTGATTGATTTCCCTGGTGTCTCCATGGAATTGTGTGGTGGTACCCATGTCAACAATACTGCTGAGATTGGCGTGTTTAAGATTATCTCTTCCGCAGGGGTGGCGTCTGGGATTAGGCGGATAGAAGCAGTGGCTGGACCGGCGGTGCTGGATTATCTGAATGTGCGGGATAAGGTGGTTAAGGATTTATGCGATCGCTTTAAGGCACAACCGGAAGAGTTACCTGAGCGGATTAGTAATTTACAACAGGAACTCAAGGCTACTAATAAACAGTTAGATGCCCTCAAGCAACAACTGGCTTTGGCAAAATCTGACCAGTTGTTAGCGGAAGCTAAGTCTGTAGGTGAGTTCAAGGTTCTGGTTGCGAAGATGGAGGGAGTAGAACCAGAGGGCTTAAAAAGTGTTGCGCAACAGCTACAGCAGAAGCTGGGAGAAAGTGCAGTAGTGTTGGGTTCAGTGCCTAGCCCCGACAAGGTGAGTTTAGTGGCAGCCTTTAGTAAGGGTGTTAATCAGAAAGGCTTGCAGGCTGGGAAGTTTATTGGTGCGATCGCTAAAATTTGTGGTGGTGGTGGCGGTGGACGACCTAACTTGGCTCAAGCTGGTGGAAAAGATGGCAGTAAGTTAGGGGAAGCTCTTGATAGGGCGTTGGAACAGTTGTTGGAAGGGTTGCAGTAGTTTTGGACTGGGGGATCCCCCCTAACCCCCCTTAACAAGGGGGGGATTTGAAGAATAGTTGTATTTGTGCGATCGCTAACTAATTGCGATCGCGTAGCGGCTCTGTTCGCGTAGCGTGGCCTTTGGGCTTAAGAGCATCGCTGCGCAGTTTGCGATCGCTTTTTTATTGCGTTGCGTGTAGCGCTATATGTGCTGCCGAACAATTTAGTGCGTCAGTGCAATAGTTTTGTTTGAGCCACTGACCGACCGATCGTAATTGGTGAGTTAGTGCAATAGTTTTTTTAGCCCTTGCATGTTAATCCAATTTCGGTTAACATAATATGACCGCTGAGGCAATGGTTTCCCAGCCATGATAATTTACACCGCACAAGCGGCTGATTTAGTAGGTGTTTCTGCCAGTTGCCTGGGCTTCTTTATGAACAAGGGCAGAGTTAAAAGTATGCTTCGCACCACACTCGAAACTATTCTTCAAGAGAAGATATCGAGTGTAATGTATTGTTATACATTTTTATAAAAATTCCCTTTTTCCCCTACAAGCTTTGCTTAGCAAAAAATTGTAGCAATTATTATATACTA
>NZ_JAAHGN010000435.1:0-5996 GCF_010672485.1 Moorena sp. SIO2C4
TTTTCAAAGTTTTCCGCAAGATTTAGATCCCCCCCAACCCCCCGCGCGGAAGGGGGGAGCCATTCTCAAAGTCCCCCTTTTTTAAGGGGGATTTAGGGGGATCTCCGAGTTTGAAAACACGCCCTAGTAATGCTATGGCTTGGTGAATTGGTCTGGTTCACTGCCCACCCTACATCAATTGTGATTAATCGTTTGGTGGGCAGTGGCTAGCCATGGGCTATGGCTTGGTGAATCGGTCTGGTTCACTGCCCACCCTACATCAACTATGCCAGGATTTTCTGAAGAAATTTCATAGTGATTAAATAGGTTGGCTTCACACCTGTTGTTCCCAATCCCCCGGAAGCTAAGGTGCTGCCAGTCAACAAGGGGTTATCAGAAGCATAGTAAGCATAACGCAGCTTTACCTTATCATCAATACTTTTACGGATCATAGAAGCAGCTTGAATTGCCTTTTGTAAGTGTGCTCCTTCCATCTCCAAGCCAATCACATTCCAAGATGAACTTTTGAAGTAAGCTAAAATATCAGAGTTTTGCAAAGAGGTTCCCATTACTGTCACCAACGCTCCTTCATAAATGGGAATTCCATCATCTTTAAAATCCTCACTCTTTAGCTCATTAACAAAAGGATAATTATCCGCTGTCCCCTCAAAAATGTGTGCCGTTGGTAGCATTAAATCTCCCTTTTGTCCCACCAATATTCCCGCTTTTCCCATTACCGAAATCGACTTCACATTAAGTTTTTTGGAGTGCCCGCTGGTTTTATAAGGTTTGAGTAATTCATCCATAATCTCAAACGCTTGTTCCCCAAAGGCATAATCCATTACCAAGATAACTGGCTTTTCTTGTTCAATTATGTTAGGATTAATTGGTAATTCAGGGGAAAGCAAAGGGAGGGGTAACATAGCAGTATCAAAAATTTGCACGTGGATATTTGTCCCAGCTCGATCGGCCAGATAAAACATCCCGTTTTGCAAGGCAAACTCCCTAACCTCTTGGTTTAGGTGGGCGTTTTCTGGCAAACTTAACTCACGGGCAATTTCCTCAATTTTTTTGTCCTGTCCCAAGGTTGGTTTCAGTGCTGATGGCGCAAATAAGCAATTCATCACGCTATGCAAATTCGCACTAATAATATGGAGTGGGCGCTCCCATAAGTTGTTTTCTAACAGAAAGCTTTTAATATCAGTTGCCCACTGCGCCCCGTGGATATGATGTCCAATCCGCTCCCGGAGTGTGGAACTGAAAGTAATTTTGCGATCGCGTTGGGATTGGACTTCTTCCATCGCCACTCGACCCAGCCAATAGATAATATCAAATAGACCATTATTGTCAGAGCTAGCCTGAGCAAGGCGATGGTAAGCGTGTTTGGTTTCTTCAAACGTACGTCCTAAAAGAGTACTTAAGTAAGAAAAAGCTCGATGCTGGACTTCCAGGTCTTCTGACACCAACGACTTAGGATTATCCGGGGATTGTTGACCTGTAACCATTTCTTCGAGCTTTATCCACTCTCGTGTCGGTTGACCTTCCTCCAGAGCATGGTCTCTAATTTTATTAGCTTCGATATAAATAAAAGTCAGATGGGTAAGAATGTCATAAATCTCGCTACGCCCTCGGGTAATTTCGATCAGCATCGTTTCTTGATCAATGCGGTAGCAATTACGGCGACGTTTAGCAGGAACAATTGTCTCAAATCCTGATTGACTATACCCTTCTGCCGCCACCAGTTTCACAAAACGACACATTTCCATGCCGCAGGGTAAGCGATCGATAACATAAACTAGACCATTCAATTCCACTTTCTGTGGGTCAGCAATGGAGCCATAAATTTCTGGTTGCAAAGTCAGCAACGCTTGCCTCAACGCTGCACCAGAAGCACCCCCCGGCTTGTAGTATCCTCGGATAAATAGATGTCGCATGATCACATAAATCCGTTCGATAGCAGCCCGAGATTCTTGAGCGCGAGTTCTTGGCGGAACCGGAATAGTCATACAGAGGCTCTGTTACGATTGCTAGGAATGATATCAAGTATAGTTGGGTCAATTACCCATTACCCATTACCCATTACCCATTACTTAATGAATTGCTGTCTGTTCGTGCTGCTTCAAATCCTGCACCTGTTGTTCCAAAGTAGCAATGCGGTCTATCAATGTCCGAATTAGCTTAGCCTCTACATCGGGCAGTTTGTCCTGTGCCAGGATAGCAAAAGAGTACTTCTAGCCAATTTCGGGCAGCGGGGTCTCTTGTGAAAATAACGTCGATATCTGCCCAAAGGGTTTGCCACCAACCAAAAGCCAGGGAGGAAGTAGTAGACCTAGAAGAAGCATCAGATGGTGCAGCGGGGTTTGTTGGTACATCAACGGTTTGGGATTTGCTACTGATGTCTTGGCTTCTAGTAAACGTAATAGGTTGTAGCATTGACATGTCTCCTGAATGACTATGACTTCCTGAGCTTTTGAGAATTATTTCGGGATTTAAGCAGGTGCATCTCATTAAAGCTGTTTTACTCGGTGGTGCGTTACGGGCAGCAACCTAACCGTGGTTACCGAGAAAATCCTCGGCCCCCCTAACGCACCCTACGCAAAATTTTCAAATATGAGATGCACCCATTGAACCAGGGGTGATTGGATCAAATCACGGTATTTTTTGACCATTTAGTCAAAAAATGACCAAAAAAAATTTTGCTACCTCTGAACCGATTATTCGAGTACAGACAAAGCTACCTCCAGAATGTCATCTAGATAAGAACAACTTGGATGTATTTTACCTCGGACATTGAATCCCAATATAACATGATGTAGAAAGCGAGCGAGTTGACGTGGATTAGCCTCCCTTGGCAACTCCTGAGCGGCTACAGCCCTCTCTAATGCCCGCTCCAAGGCTTTGTCCACCTGCCCGGTTAGGCACTGAACCATCTTAGCCACTGCTGGGTCATGGGGAGCCAACTCCATCATAGTATTGGCCATCATACACCCACGATATTTGGGACAGATTGCCTCAGAAGCCAATCCTCTGATTAGATTACGGATGTTTTCTAAGGGAGAGCCCGGTTCATTCAACCGTTGCTCAATGCAGCAGACTACGGTTTGTCCATAGTGCTGTACTGCCTCCAAAAACAGAGAATGTTTACTACCAAAGGTGTTGTACAGGCTTTGGCGTTGGATGCCCATGTGCTTGAGCAGGTCATTGAGCCCGGTAGCATTGTAGCCTTTAGACCAGAACAAGTCCATAGCTTTTTCTAGGGCTTCTTCCCGGTCGAACTCTAGCTTTCTTCCAACCATAGTTTTAGGTTAGCACAATTTTGACTATTGGGACTTAGACAAAAATCAAGCCCAAATATACCCCAAAGTGGCTTGATAAGAGGCAAATACCTCCTGATGGTAGGTAAGCCAATTAAAGAACCGGAAAGACATTGCAGTACGATTTGCATCCATTGCTTCTGTAAAGGTGTTCATTCGCGTAGGGTGGCCTTTGGCCAAGGTTTATTAGCCCATTGCCTTCTTAACCCCCCAGTAATTTGATGCCAAATGATAAAATTATAAGCACAATAAACTAAAAGAAAATGCCTTAGTAAACTGCGTTTATTCCTCACTTGATATTTTCGTAAACCTAACCAGCCTTTAGCTTCACGATAGAAGACTTCAATCCAATTCCTTTGAGAATAAGTTTGAACTATCCACTCTGGGTTTACTATTGATGACTCTACGTTAGTCATAAAGTAGTCGATATCTGGGCGTTGCTGATTCTGGGTATGGTTTTGCCCCCCTAGCCCCCCAATTTTGCGGTGCGACCCGTGGCGAATTTAATTCGCCGACGGAAAGCGCACCGGTGGGGGAATAAGACTTTCTTGCGTCCCCCAGCGAGGGATTGCTCGCTGGGGGACCCACGGGGGCTTGACCAAAACCAGATGATCGCGTATTCATTCCTTGATTCAGCAACGCCGATATCTGAGGCTCCTGGTGCTGAGTTGGCATTCATGACGATAGCAAAACTCTTTTCTCCTTCATTAGCTGAGATTTTCCCGGTGAAGGTAGCTACCCAAAGGGTTTTCGGCTTTTTTAGATTGAGTTTAACCGGAGTTAAGTCCTCTTTTGATAGGGACGCGCGCTAACTCGTCTAATCGAATTTCTTGTTCTGTTTCTGTCCTTGACTCGGTTTTTCTTATTACTTTGAGGCCCGACCCAAGGGCAGTTTACCTGCCCATTGGAACGCGCGCCTATTCGGTTTTTTGCCAACCCTACTAAGAGGTTGTCTGAGAAGTCTCATTTGCTACATCAAAGCCCCCTAAATCCCCCAATTTTGGGGGACTTTTAGCCGCAAATTGATTCTTGTTCCCCCCAGAATTGGGGGGCTAGGGGGGCAAAATTCAGTATCAAAAAACTTGGGAGATATCCTCTAAATAGTTCAATCGTCTTTTTTCCAATTCTTTCACTAATGTTGAGTTATTCCCATACCCAGTATCAGTTAGTACCACTCCCGGTTTATATCCTCTGCTTAGACTTCTATCTACTAACTCTCAAGCGAGTTCAGGTTTATTTTTAAATTATTCGTCTTTTTTTCCTGAGGGCAATGAATTAGCGTGTTGGGACAACTCTATGTCTAATGGTAGGCTTTTTTTTCGTCATACAGATGAGTGTAACCCATGACTATTCCATTGTCTGTTTTGCCAATTTCACCAATATACTGTCGGACAACGACCTTAGTAAAGTTACCACTTTTTCTATGCCCCGAATCATCAATAATTAAGTTTAATCCTCGTCTGATTTTTGTTTGGGAACACTTATGCATAATTTGTAACCGACGTTCATTCACCTCCTGGTATGACCGAAGACCCTGAGGGCGCAAGCCCCTGGATTCTATCCCGGAGACGAAACCTTAGGAGAGTGGAGCCTTTATGGTTGGCAGGCTATGCATAAAAAGGTTAAAACTTATTGATTAGCGATGCAGCGCGGTCTTGGGGGTTTCCCCCATGAGCGACTGCATCAAGACAAGGCTCCACTCTCCTTACGGTAACTTCAAACCATGGGGTTAGCCCGAACAGGAATTTATTCCCTAACTGCCCGAAAATTTTCGTCCTAAGATATCGACTATAATAGAAAGCAATGCATCAATACCAAGGAGGTGATTTTAAGTGTTGGTTATGGAATTCAAGGCTGTCCTTAAAGAGCCTCAAAAGTTGGCAATAAATGAAGCCATTAGAACGGCTCGTTTTGTCCGTAACAAGGTACTTCGGTATTGGATGGACAATCGTGGAACAGGGAAGAAAGAACTCTATCGATACAACACTCAACTAAGGGAAGAGTTTGAATTTGTTAAAGACCTCAATAGTCATGCTTGCCAAGCCTCTGTTGAGAACGTAGAACGTGCTATCAAACGTTTCTTCGATAACTGCAAAAAGAAAATTCCTGGAAAGAAGGGTTATCCTCGTTTCAAGAAACATTCTAGGTCAGTCGAGTATAAGCAATCTGGATGGAAGTTATCCCCAGATAATAAGTCCATAAAATTCACCGACAAGAAGGGGATCGGAAAAGTCAAGCTCAAGGGTACATGGGACTTGTGGAGATTCGAACAAAAATTAATCAAGCGAGTTCGGATTGTCCAAAAAGCCGATGGTTACTATGTCCATTTTTGCGTCAAAGTAGACAATTCAGAACAATTAGAAGCCACTGGCTTTACTGTTGGATTGGACCTAGGCTTGAAGGAATTTTATACCGACTCTGACGGATACTCTGAACCTAATCCCAGGTTTTACAAAAAAGGTGAAAAGCGCGCTATATTTTATCAACGTCGAGTTTCTCGAAAAAAGAAAGGCTCTGCTAACCGTAAAAAAGCAATTAATAGACTAGGTAGGACACACCTTAAAATAAGTAGACAACGTGAAGAGCACGCCAAGAGACTGGTTAGAAGTTACCGTAAGATAGTGGAGCCTTATTACAAAAGATTTAACCCTTTTATGCAAAGCCGAACACCCATAAAGGCTCCACTATCTAAGGTTTCGTCTC
>NZ_JAAHGN010000436.1:0-5993 GCF_010672485.1 Moorena sp. SIO2C4
TTCCCTACTCTCTAAAATCCCAAGGGCGTAAGTAACTTACCCAAGTTAAAACCCCTATAACTGGTATAGTTAAAACGGCAAACCATCAGATGCACTACCAATCAAAGTATGCCTAAGGCTGATGTTATTGGATTAGGACGGTCAGGTCTTGCAGCCGCAAGACTCCTAAGAAAAGAAGGTTGGGATGTCACTCTCAGCGATGCCGCTAGCCCTGAACGCATCGCTGCACGTTATACCCCAGAAGACTGGCAACACCAACAACAACAGCTTGCCAGAGACGGAATTAACCTTAAACTGGGTTATTCCCTAACCCTAGACTCTTCAGACTTACCCCAGCTAATTGTAGTTAGTCCTGGTGTTCCCTGGGATATACCAGTGTTAGTTGCGGCCAGGACCCAAGGCATTGAAACCATAGGGGAAATTGAACTAGCTTGGCGTTATCTCCAATCCTGTCCATGGGTAGCTGTTACTGGTACTAACGGCAAAACTACTACCACCTCCCTGATTGCTGCTATTTTTCAAGAAGCTGGTTTCCATGCCCCCGCCTGCGGTAACATCGGTTATGCGGCTTGCGAACTCCTGCTAGCACCAGAAATCAATGGCAAAGCCCAGGAAACATCCCCAATCGATTGGGTAATTGGGGAAATCAGTAGTTACCAAATCGAATCTTCCAAAGACCTTGCTCCTCGTATTGGTGTCTTGACAACCTTGACCCCTGACCACCTCAGCCGCCACAAAACCCTGGAAAACTATTATGACATCAAGGCATCTTTACTGCGTCGCTCCCAGTTACAAGTTATCAATGGGGATGACCCTTACCTGGGTAATTTGGGCGTAAACTACTGGCCTGATGCCTATTGGATCAGTATCACAGGTGGTCAGGGGGACAGGAATTTTCAACCTTGGGCTTACATCCAAGATGACTGGGTGATAGCAGACTCAGAACCGATCTTGCCAGTGAAATCCTTACAGATGGTCGGAGATCACAATCGACAAAATTTATTAATGGCAGTGGCAACAGCACGATTGGCAGGAATTGAGAAAAATGCGATCGCATCCGCCATTGCCAAGTTTCCTGGTGTGCCCCATCGCCTAGAAAAGGTGATTACCTGGCAGGGGATAGACTTCATCAATGATAGTAAAGCCACCAACTATGATGCGGCTCAAGTCGGTTTAGCCTCAGTAGCTGCACCGACTATTCTAATTGCTGGTGGTGAAGCCAAAGCTGGTGATGATACCAGTTGGATTGAGACCATTAAACTCAAAGCAGCGGTTGTCTTACTAATTGGTGAAGCTGCACCTGCTTTTGCAACACGCCTTAAGGAAGCTGGCTACTCCAGTTACGAAATTGTGGAAACTATGGCGAAGGCAGTACCAAGAGCAGCAGAACTAGCTCAACAGTATAATGCGGGTGTTGTCCTGCTCTCTCCCGCCTGTGCTAGCTTTGACCAATACCAAAGCTTTGAACATCGGGGGGATGATTTCCGCAGGTTGTGTCAGCAGCAGTTCAGTACTATTTAGCTAGTAACTCACGGTAACGTCCCTAATTGGAGAGCCATGTTATGTCTAGCCAAAACTTTCGCAAGCCAGAATTTAGCAGAGAACTGCGCTTAGGACTAGTGGTTTATGGTGGAGTCTCTCTAGCCATTTATATGAACGGTGTTTGCCGAGAATTTTATAATGCTGTTCGCGGTCGAGGTATCTATAAACTTGTTAAAGCTCTCACCGATTCTGATATTGTTGTTGATATTCTCTCAGGCACGTCAGCGGGAGGGATTAATGGGGTTCTGCTTAGCTACGCTTTGACCAATAGTAGTCAGGATGAAGTAATCGATTTTGAAAACTTTGCCCAAATTTGGCGGGAAAATGGCAACATCCGCAAGCTCATGCATCAACCTAGCCTTAGTCAAGGTAAAAATGATGGGGAATCTATTTTAGATGGCAAGGGCTACTATCAAGATGCCCTAGCTAAAGCCTTTGAACAAGGGCAGATTAATAAAAAGAAAGCACCCTCAGACGAGTGGGTATCTTCGTTTAATGAATTAGATTTATTTGTGACAGGAACTGATGTTATAGGACGGGTTGATACCGTTTTTGATGATACCGGACGGGTGATTGATCTTAAAGACCACCGCACTATCTTTCATCTCAAGCACCGTCAAGGTCGCAAAGAGCCCTTTAATCCCAATTTAAACCCAAACCATTCCACTGTCAAAGACACCTATCAAGCTCTGGCAAAACTGTGTCGCATTACATCGTGTTTTCCAGTTGCCTTCCCTGTAGTTACCGTTGAGTTAGATAATCCTAGCAATCAGGTCGATGCCAAGTTAGTAGAATGGGGAATCCTTAACAATCGCAAGTTACCGGAAACCCCTCCAACCGGTGGGTATCAATTGCACTTTGTGGATGGAGGGGTGCTAGATAATCGGCCTTTCAGTTATACCATCAAAGAAATGTATTATCGTGCCGACTATTATCCAGTTGAGCGCAAGTTATTTTATATCGATCCCAGTCCAGATAATTTTGCTGGCAGCCAAAAGTTTAATCAGATGCCAAAGCCTGATGTCTGGGAGGTGATCCAGGAGTCGTTGTTAGGAATACCGACCTATGAAAGTATTAGTAATGATTTGGGGTTAATCAAAGACCGTAACCAGAAAATCCAGCGCTACCAGTCTCTACTAGCAGATGCGGAATCCCCCTTATTTGCTAAGGCTGACAACTCCCAACAGACAACGCTCCCAGTTGAGACGGGAATTTATTGGCGTAGTCGTCTGATTAGCTTACGCGATCGCACATTACCTCTAGTCTTGAGAATGTCTCAAGTCAGTAGCACCAAATCTTACCAAGAAACCTTAAACAAGCAAGTCCTTTTAGATCAAATAGCTAAGCTACTGACGCAACACATTACTGAACCGGAAAAACGGGAAAATCACGACATTATTCTCCAAGACCCTAGTCAACAGATTAGCAATCTCGATATCGAATATGCCTTAAGGAAGCACTTCTATATCGTTAAAAAAGTTTGTCAGTTGATGAATCAGGATCCATCATTATCAGAGTATAAAACGCTCCAATCCCTAGCCTTAAGGCTAGGTCGTCACATTAAACTCCTAGAAGTCCTTAAGATGGCATTAACTAAGCTGTTGAATCATCCCCAGGTTAGTCAATCCTTCTATGACCTGATATCATCCTTTCAAACGAATCAAAGTTCAGAGTCTACGGATAATCTGCGTAGTCAGATTTACAACCGTCTACTCCGGTTATACCGTTTCTTGCTCGATGCTGAGGGGCTAGCAGAATTTGTACCACAAAACCATCAGCAATCTTATTTAGAAAAAGTCCCAGCCTATTTATTGCAAAAATTACCAGAAGCAGCAGAACAATTAGCTGCTAAATCTGAAACCCAGACAGTTGGAAAAACCACCATGGACTGGTTGCCCCAGCCACTAATTTCCAGCATTTTTGAACAATTTCAGCAAAAAGTTAATCAACTAGAGCAAGAACCAAATCAACTTCAAAAAATCTGGCTTGCTGAAAAATATAAAGATAACGATAATGAAAATAATGGAAAACAATACTCCTCCGTTTTGTGCAAGATAGAGGAAGCATCAGAAAAATTCATTGAACTAAGTGGGCTAAATCAGTCTGAAGAAATATTGACTCGTTTTAAACGATTTCGAGAACTCGATCAAGTTCTGTATCCCTTTGAGTATCTATCTGAAATTGAGGAAAAAGACCTGATCGAGACGATTCGGATTAGTCCAGATGATGCTCAGCTAGGTTTTGGTAAAGGGCAAAAATTAGATAGTAAACTCGCGGGAAATACCTTAAATGCTTTTGGCGGTTTCTTTAAAAAGTCTTGGCGTTCCAATGATATTATGTGGGGGCGCTTAGACGGATTAAACCGGATAGTGGAAGCTTTACTTACTCCTGAAGGTATTGCTAAGTTTCCTAATTTTTTGAAACGACAAGCTCAAGAATATAACATTCCTGAAGCGGGAGAAGAATTTGATCAGTTTAAAGAACAGTACTTAGATTTTTTAATTCAAGAGTCTTTCCCTAACGCTACGGCTGATCACCAGGATAAAATTAAAGATCATCTACGTAAGCTGGCAACTCCTAATCCAGATCTTTCTGAAGCTGATATTAAAACAATACTGGATGATTTAGTCTTGGAAGGACATCGTGATATTCTCAGCACTGACCTACAGAATGTGATTGAAGATGAAATTTCTGAACAACTAGAGTGGAGTAACCAGCGAGTTCAACCTGCTGCTCCTAACGATAGTCTAACCACAAGTCAAACCACAATACCCCAGTATAGTCTAGTTGAGGGTAGTTTTAGTGAAACCATTAGTCTACTAGCAGCTCAGGAATTAGCTAGGAAAAGCATTGACTCCTTACCCCAGGGTAAAGAAAAGTTCTTTCTCAACCATTACCAGGTGGGTTCAGAGACATTCTCAAATGATATTCCCAGTACTATCCTCACAAATCTCGCTACCCGAGCTGCCCTGATTCTGCGAGATATGCTGATCACTGTATTAGGCGATCGCACTCCAGGCTTCGGTAGTAGTTTGATCTATCAAGTCTTGAATAAATCCTTAGAACTATTTTATTGGTGGCAACAGATTAGCCAATCATCAGGGATTAAAAAGGGTGATGGTAGTCGCCAGAAGTTGATTTCCCTGGTAGTGCAAGTAGCCTTGTTGCTGATTGCTATCCTGTCTGTGGTTATTATAATATATCGGTCATGGGTATGGTTTGCGATCGCATTTCTTACTGGGGTGTTGTCTTGGCTTTTAGGGAATCCTTGGAAAGCTATAGAAGAGCGATTAATTATCAAGGATTAATTATCAAGTATGTGTGCGTTGACGTAGCGATTCTCCTTTCGAGACACTACGTCAACCCATAGCTGTTTGCCCCATCTCCCGCTAACCCTTTCGGGCAAAGCCCGACGCTGCGCGAACGGGTATAACGGGAGGGGAATTGGAGTTGAATGATGGGCAATAGTTCGGGAGTAATCACAATTACCAATTACCAATTACCAAGGTCACTAAAAAGATTGCTGCATCGCTTTGAGTTGCTCTAGCTGTTGATGTTGTTGCTCTATTTGCAGTGACAGGGAATCACACACTAGCTCACATAGCTCAAAGATAAAGGGATTAGCTATTTGGTAGAAGACATTGATTCCTTGTTGATTGCGAGTTACAATCCCTGCTTTAGCCAGGATTTTTAAATGCTTGGATACATTGGCTTGACCTAAGCCTGTTTCTTCGATAATTTGACTAACATTTTTTGAGCCGGACTTCAGACAACAGATAATCTGCAAGCGACTTACTTCAGATAAGACTTTAAAGAAATCAGCGATCAGGGTCAAGGAAGTAGGGGATAACTGGGATATCTCACAGTCTGGAGGTTGCTCAGTCCTCAGAGAGGATTTTGGCAAAGAACTTTTAAGCATAATAGATTGGCTGACAGTGGGAATCAAGACTAGGCTTTATCTATTATATTATTATACGGTAGTCTTAGGGAGTAGGGAGTAGGGAGTAGGGAATAGGGAGTAGGGAATAGGGAATAGGGAATAGGGAATAGCGATTTATGAATTTATTACTATCTAATACTACTAATAAAAAACCGTATTTTTACCTATATAACATTTTTATTTATTACCAAAAAAACGCTTTAAAAGAAATTACTTAAATCATAAAAATAATAGCTAAAATACCATCAATACAAAAAATAAAGATACAATAAAAAACAGGCGTTACTGATTAATGGGATGATTGAGGGTAATTAGTAATTGGTAAGCTGTTGCCCATTTAAATTGGATATTATTCAGTTATAAAAATAATCCCCTGCTCCCTGCTCCCTGCTCCCTGCTCCCTGCTCCCTGCTCCCTGCTCCCTGCTCCCTGCTTCCTACTCCCTACTCCCTAAAACCAAAGATTTTGTACCTCACCCCAAAAGAACACTCCCTAACAGTTGTATCTAGTA
>NZ_JAAHGN010000437.1:0-5990 GCF_010672485.1 Moorena sp. SIO2C4
GGATATCACCAAACGTGATCAAGAAACTATAGCAGAAGTCAAAAGTCAGAAGTCATTTGTCAGAAGTCAAACTCTTGCGCTTACAAAGGGTTTGAGACTTTTGTCATCTCCTAACTGCCCTGGCGACTGCTATACTATCAAGAAAGTACTATAGCAAAGGAAACAGGGAGTAGGGGTAATAAAATTGAATGTACCTCGTAAGTATAGGAAACCCTATAAAAATCTTTACCATCTTCCCATCTCCCCATCTCCCCACACTTGCCACACTTGCCACACTTGCCACACTTCCCGACTCCCGACTCCCTGATTAAGGGAACTGCTATAGTTACTGTTGAGGTTAATGTAAATTATTTACTCGCTTCAACCCAGCAGAGTTCTGGTCGTACTCGTCTAGGTCAACTGAAATCGGCTCAACATTCCAGATTTCCTGACAATACTCCCGAATCGTGCGGTCTGAAGAGAATTTGCCCATATTCGCCGCATTAATAATCGACATCCGAGTCCAGTGATTCTGATCCCGATAGGCTTGGCTTACTTGCTTCTGGGTATTCACATAGGACTGGTAGTCTGCCAAAAGCAGGTACTCATCGCCGTACAGTAGGGAATCCACAAGTGGCTTAAACAGGTCGGGATTACGGGGATAGAAGTACCTAGAGCCAATCTGATCGATTACCTGCTTGAGCTGTTTATTGTTGTTATAGTATTCTTGTGGGTTATATCCCCCAGCCTTGAGAGCGTATACTTCCTCAGTAGTTAGACCAAACAGGAAAAAGTTGTCTGCTCCTGCTTCTTCTCGGATTTCAATATTAGCACCATCCAAGGTACCAATCGTTAACGCTCCATTCATGGCAAATTTCATATTGCCAGTCCCAGAGGCTTCCTTGCCAGCAGTGGAGATTTGCTCTGAAAGGTCCGCTGCTGGGTAAACCTGCTCTCCGAGGGAAACCGAGAAGCCTTCTAAGAAAACTACCTTTATGCGATCGCTTACATCAGGGTCATCATTGATCACCTCTGCTACCGAGTTGATCAACTTAATCACCAGTTTAGCCAAGTAGTAACCCGGTGCTGCTTTGCCAGCGAAAATAAAGGTTCGGGGCAAGATATCGATCGAGGGATTCTCCTTGATCTGGTTGTAGAGAGTAATGATATGGAGTACATTCAACAACTGACGCTTGTACTCGTGAATCCGCTTGACTTGGACATCAAACAGGGAATTAGGATCAACCTTAATATTGTTGTGCAGCAGAATATAATCTGCCAGGTTTTTCTTGTGCAGCTGTTTAATCTTGCGCCAGCGTACGCAAAACTCAGCATCATTAACAAACTGCTCTAACTGTTTGAGCTGGTCTAGATCAGTAACCCAACCCTCTCCAATTTTCTCAGTAATCAGTTCCGACAGTTGAGGATTACTCAGCAATAGCCACCGACGGGGTGTGACCCCATTGGTCATATTAATAAACTTATTTGGCCACAATTCATAGAAATCTCGCAGCACATCCTTCTTCAGCAATTCCGTGTGCAGTGCCGCCACCCCATTAATAGCATGGCTACCTACGCAGGCTAAATGAGCCATCCGCAAAGACTTCTCAGGTTCCTCGTCAATCAAGGACATTCGTCTGAGCCGGTCATTATCACCTGGATACTTCAGACGCACATGATCCAAGAAGCGACGGTTGATTTCATAGATAATCTCTAACTGCCTTGGTAAGAGTCTCTCAAATAGGCTAACTGGCCAGCGTTCCAAAGCCTCTGCTAGCAAAGTATGATTAGTATAGCCAAAAGTGTTCTTAGTAATATACCAAGCTCGATTCCAGCTCAATTTGTACTTATCCAAGAACAACCGCATCAGCTCCGCCACCCCAATCGATGGGTGAGTATCATTCAGCTGAATCGCAATTTTCTCATGGAACAGGTCGAAATTACGATTAGTTCGTCGATAATTATTAATAATGTCCTGAAGAGAACAGCTAACAAAGAAATACTGCTGCTCCAGCCGTAGTTGCTTCCCTTGGGAAGTGTTATCATTGGGATAGAGAACTTTCGAGATATTCTCGGAATAGATCTTCTCAGTCACAGAGCCAGCATAATCACCGCTGTCGAACACCTCAAAATCAAATTCTTCACTGGCACCAGCACGCCACAAACGCAGGGTATTGACGGTATTTTTCTTGTAACCAGGCACTGGTATATCGTAGGGAGTACCCAAAACCTGCCACTCGGGAATCCAACGTACCCGATAGCGACCTCCCTCATCCTTGTAGGATTCTGTCTTACCCCCGAAATTCACCTCAACTGTTAATTCTGGGCGTCTGATTTCCCAAGGGTTGCCGAACCGTAGCCACTTGTCAGGACGTTCAACTTGAGCACCATCAATGATCCGCTGGTCAAAGATGCCGAATTCATAACGGATCCCATACCCAACAGCAGGAATTTCTAAAGTTGCCAAGGAGTCCAGGAAACAAGCAGCCAAGCGTCCTAAACCTCCATTTCCTAAACCAGGCTCAGCTTCCAGCATTTTCAGGTCATCTAGCTCCAGCCCAGATTCGTGGAGAGCTTGGCTGAGCCGATCATATATTCCCAAATTGAGCAAATTGTTAGTGAGCTGGCGACCCATCAAAAATTCTGCTGACAGGTAATATACAGTCTTAGTATTTTTTCTAGTATAGGTTTCTAAGGTTTTAATCCACCGCTGGAGTAGCCGGTCTCTTACCGTATAAGCCAGAGCCATATAGTAATCGTAGGGTGTAGCCAAAAACTGATTTTTACCCTGGATATAATAAAGATTGTCAGCAAAGGCTCGCTTAAGGGTTTCCACCGACATACCTGTGCGGTCATCTTCTACCTTAACCTTGATTTGTTCTGTGAGGTTGGTAGGTTCCTTCATAGTGTGGCTCATCCTGACCAAAAACTTGTCACTCTATTATGGATTCTCTTTTGCCAGAGAGTAAGCATGGTCAGTGACTGCTGCCATTAACCCCAAGGGCGTAAGTATCTGACCCAATTGAGAACTGCCATAGGCTATGTTACCCTAGTAAAAATTTCACAGCCTCGCTCCAATGACACCGGAATGGGAAGCCCTAATCGTTGGCATTAACCGTTATCCAGAATACACCAACTTTAACGACCTGACTGTTGCTGCATTAGATGGGGCAAATGTCGCTCAACGATTAGAGCAGTATGGCTATGAACCGTTTCGGATTCAGGACTTACCCCTTGGGTTGACCCAAAAAGGAGCAGGGGGAGTATCCAGCACAGGACTGGTAAAATTAGAGGAATTAAGGGAAGCAGTCGCTAATCTGTTTAATCCTCCACCTCCCAACCAACCCCCAGAAACCGCCCTATTCTTCTTTTCAGGCCATGGCTGTAGACAAGAGGTGGATGGACAACAAGACGTTTTCTTAGTCACTAGTGATGCCTTTCCTGATGTGGGAATTTATGGCTATCCTCTGCGGGAATTAGGTCAGCAAATCGCAACTAGCCCAGTCAAACAGGTAGTGATTTGGTTAGATTGTTGCTACAGTGGCGAGTTACTAAGCTTGCTCCCATTTATCCCAACTGATAAAGCTTACTGCTTGATTACTGCCACTCGTTCCTATGAACCGGGAGTAGAGATTAGCCATGAACAAGGAGTATTTACCAAGGCGTTACTGGCAGGGTTGAATCTGGAAAATCACCCGGATGGTATTGTAAATAGTCATAATTTGGCCTTGTTTATTGAGCAGCGGATGTCAAGGACTGGACAACGTCCTTTAATCGCTAACTCAAAACAAGCCATTCTACTGACTACCCAGTTTCCGAAACTGAGCTTTCAGGATAAATGCCCCTACCGGTCTCTGTCTTATTTTACCGCATTACCAGAGGATGCTCTGGTGTTTCACGGTCGTTCTCAGTTGACCCAGCAGTTAATTGAGCGAGTTAAAACTAAAGACCGTCTGCTGGTAGTGTTAGGGGCTTCCGGCAGTGGCAAGTCTTCCTTACTCAGGGCGGGTTTATTGTATCAGCTGAAGTTAGGTCAGGCAATTGCTGGAAGCGATCGCTGGCATTATCTAGAACCTTTCACTCCAGGTGTTGCACCAAAGCAAAGGTTACAGGAGGTGCAGGAGTTGGGAAAGCTTTTAGACAACAAGGGAGACAATTCTAGTCTTACTCTAGTAGCGACTTCTGAACCGGTGGTCATGATTATTGACCAGTTTGAAGAGTGCTTCACTATGGGTCAACCTGACCAACGGCTGGAATTCTTTAACAGTTTAAGTGAATTATTAGACAACAAAGACAATCTAATTGTGTTAATTGCCATGCGCTCTGACTTTCGGGGGCGGTTGCGAGAGTATCCTCAATTAGTAGAGAAGATCAATAAACCATTAATCAATGTAGACCACTTGAACCGTCAGGAAATTGAAGAAGCGATCGCTAAACCAGCTGAATTAGTAGGATTAGGGATTGAGGGCAGATTAAAACAGCAACTGATTAACGATGTGGAAGATTATCCAGGCAGCCTGCCCCTGCTCCAATATACTCTGACGGAATTATGGAAACAGTCAAGACAGCAGCAGGAAAGGTTTTTACGGTTAGAAACCTATCAACAGTTAGGGGGAATTGAGGGAACTCTCGAAAAGAGAGCCAATCAGGTATTTGATAGTCTCTCAGCGGAAGAACAAAGTGTGGCTAGGCGTTTGTTCTTGGAATTAACTCAAGTCGGAGATACTCTCGATACCCGTAGACGAGTAAGCCTGGGGGAGTTAGTCAATTCTCACCACAGTTTAGAACTGCTCGATGCTGTTAGCCAGACCTTAGCCAGTTCAGAGAACCGCTTGATTACTAGAAGCCATCAAGAAAATTCCCAGGATGTGGTTTTGGATGTAGTTCATGAAGCCTTGATTCGCCACTGGGGAAGGTTGCTGGAGTGGAAGCAGAGTTACACAGAAGGGATGGTAGTGGAACGCAAGCTGGAAGCGGCGGCAGAAGAATGGCAGCAGAAGGGTAAGAAGCGTGATGATGCCGGTGTACTGTTGCTTGGGGGGAAGTTAGTAGAAGCCCAGGAGTATTTAAACAAGTATGGCAAGTTGAGGATGTTGGATGGGCTGGCCGAGGAGTATATTCAGGTAAGCCGTCACAAGCACAAGCAAATCACCCGTAACCGCCGGTTAGTAGCGGTAGGGTTTGTTAGTGTGTTGGTATTGGGGACAGTTATTTCAACAGCTTTTGGGTTGCAGTCTCGTAAACAGGCGATAAAGGTAGAAGAACAGGCCAGAAAGGCAGAAGAAAGTGAAATTAAAGTCCTGAGTCAACTTTCAGAACTATTGTTTACCTTAGATCAACCATTTGATGCTCTAAAAGAGGGTTTAAAGGCATTAGGAAAACTGAAACAGGCGAATTGGGTAAAAGGTGATACTAGGATTAAAGCGATCGCTAGTTTACGGGAATCTCTCTATGGAGTGAAAGAATTTAATAGCCTAGACGAACAAAGCGAAGCTGTCTATAGCGTGGCCTTTAGCCCAGATGGCCAGACTATCGCTACTGCTAGTATTGACAACACCGTGAAACTTTGGAACCTAAAAGGCAAACCCCTGCACACCCTCACTGGACATAGCGATTATGTCACTAGCGTTACCTTTAGCCCAGATGGGAAGACTATCGCTACCGCTAGTGGGGACAAGACGGTGAAACTGTGGAATCACCAAGGCAAACACCTGCACACCCTCACTGGACATAGCCATTATGTCACTAGCGTGGCCTTTAGCCCAGAAGGCCAGACTATCGCTACTGCTAGTGGGGACAACACGGTGAAACTGTGGAATCACCAAGGCAAACACCTGCACACCCTCACTGGACATAGGAACTTTGTCACTAGTGTGGCCTTTAGCCCAGAAGGCCAGACTATCGCTACTGCTAGTGGGGACAACACGGTGAAACTGTGGAATCACCAAGGCAAACCCCTGCACACCCTCACTGGACATAGCGAACCTGTCATGAGTGTAGCCTTTAGCCCA
>NZ_JAAHGN010000438.1:0-5980 GCF_010672485.1 Moorena sp. SIO2C4
TTTCATAGACGTTATAGTCGTTAGACCAAATTACGCAATACGTATCTAATACATATTTTTTACGTTGTCTACTTATGATTAGATCATACCTATCTAAAGAAAAGTTTATTAATTATACTCTTATTATAGCACACAAAAGGAAAAGCAGTCCTAGAAGGATGGGGCGCGATTACCCAAAGTTTTTGGTAAAGTGTATCGTAGTAGCTTTCCTTTGTCCGTTCTACAATGCGTTCCAAACTAATAAACCGCCCCACCTCGTAACCAGCTTTGTATAGTAACAGTAGTGTCAGCAGCCGAGCCATCCGTCCATTGCCATCACTAAAAGGGTGGATGCACAGAAAATCTAAGACGTAGGTGGGGATGAGCAGTAAGGGTTCGATTTGCTCAGACTGCCAGAGGCGATTGAATTGTTCATGCAAGCGTTCCATCGCGGATGGTGTAGCATAAGCCGCAAGTGGTTGAAACCTCACAACCTTTGTACCATCTGGGTAAGTTTGGCTGATTTGATTATCTACCGACTTCCAGCGCCCACCCTCACCAACAGAAAACTGATAAAGGTCACGATGCAGCTGTAACACCACCCCTGGAGTGAAAGGGATGTTAGCATAGCTGCTGTGGATGGTACTAAGTACATCTCGATAGCCAGCAATTTCTTGTTCGGAGCGATCGCTTTTAGCGGAAGCGAAGCTTCATCGCGGGGCGTAGTTTTTTCCGCTACCAGTTCCTTGATGCGTTCCAGGGGCACTGTAATGCCTTCTATGCGGTTGGAGGACTCCGTACTCTGAATAATCGCCGCCTGACGTAGTGTTTGCAAAACTTGGGGTGACTGTTCTTTGAACAGTTCTTGCTTGCCTTTGTACTCACCAATCAGCCGGATAGTACGCAGTAGATTTTGAGTAATCAGCTGGCGCTCAATAAAACCTGGTTCAAACGACTGCATGGGTAATTCCTATCAACCCAACCTCAGTATACTAGACTTGGCGGCAGTTGTAGGGAACAGGGAACTTCGGAGCAGCGGATCACCTGAACAAGAATTGAGACAAACACTATCAGAACAATACTTTTGTAAGAGGTCTACTATAATTGTTGCGTTAGTGGAAAACTATCTGTAATATCAACTTCGATTAATGTCTTCCCAAATAGTCCCTGGATTTTTGGTAATAGGTAATGGCTAATGGCTAATGGTCGTAAGATTACTGATTACTGATTACTGATTCCCGAGTCCCAATTACTGATTCCCGAGTCCCGATTCCCGGAAAATCCTAGGTTACATCCCTTTTATGGAAAGGAGATCAGTACTCTTGATTTATGTAATTTCCCGGTTAAACTCTCCAGGCGATAAGCACTATACTTGCCTTTAAGTGAAGGTTCGTAAAAAGAGAAACGAAGGAAAAAGTGAGACTGGTAATGGGGAGATGGGGAGTTTTCCTACTCTCCCCTTATTTGATTTTCCTTGTCCCAAAACACTTATCAGGCTAACACTATGCTGGCTAGGGTTTGGAGTGGTTCAATTATCGGCATTGATGCTGTAAAAGTAGGGGTTGAAGTAGATGTGTCTGGTGGCTTACCGGGAATTGTAGTCGTTGGTTTACCGGATACCGCTGTCCAAGAGTCTAGAGAACGGGTGAAAGCAGCACTGAAAAATGCTGGTTTTGCCTTTCCGATACGCAAGATTGTGATTAACCTGACCCCGGCTGACTTACGGAAAGAAGGTCCTAGTTTTGATTTACCAATCAGTGTCGGGATTTTAGCGGCATCGGAACAGTTAAATCCTCAGTTATTGGGAGACCACCTATTTCTCGGAGAAGTGTCTCTTGATGGCAGTTTGCGACCTGTGGCTGGTGTACTTCCAATTGCTGCGGCAGCAAAGCAAATGGGAATTAGTGGCTTAGTGGTTCCTGCTGACAATGCTACAGAAGCTGCAGTGGTGAATGGCATCACTGTGTATGGATTTGAGCACCTATCCGATGTTGCTGATTTCCTTGACCAGCCAAACCGCTATTCACCGGTAGAGATTGATAGCGTGGGGGAGTTGCAAGTAACCCAGTCTACTGCACCGGATTTAAAGGATGTTAAAGGTCAGGCTCATGGGCGTCGAGCTTTAGAAATTGCTGCGGCTGGGGGACATAATTTAATCTTTGTCGGTCCTCCTGGCAGTGGTAAAACCATGTTGGCGCGACGATTACCGGGAATTTTGCCACCGTTGAGTTTTGCTGAAGCTTTGGAGGTCACTCAAATTTATTCTGTTGCTGGCTTATTGAAAAATCGCGGCAAACTGATCTGCGATCGCCCTTTTCGCAGTCCCCATCATTCCGCCTCTGGTCCGTCTCTTGTCGGTGGTGGTAGTTTTCCGAAACCGGGGGAAATTTCCTTAGCCCACCGGGGAGTTCTATTTTTAGACGAGTTGACAGAATTCAAGCGCAATGTGTTAGAGTTCTTACGCCAACCTTTGGAAGACGGACAAGTCACTATTTCCCGCACCCGCCAATCGGTACAGTTTCCTGCTCAGTTTACCTTAGTGGCTAGTACCAATCCCTGTCCCTGTGGATACTTTGGTGACCCAATTCAACCCTGCAGCTGTTCCCCTCGCCAACGGGAACAATATTGGTCGAAGCTATCAGGACCATTAATGGATCGCATTGATTTACAAGTAGCTGTCAATCGGCTTAAACCTGAAGAAATCACTAGACAGTCTACAGGAGAAGAATCAGCACCGGTGCGAGAACGAGTCCAAGTCGCACGCGATCGCACTCGTGACCGCTTCCAAACTGAACCGACTCTTCATTGCAATGCTCAGATGCAAAGCCATCATCTACGTCGATTCTGTAAATTAGATGATACTTCCCGTAATGTATTAGAAAGCGCTATTCGCAAACTTGGTCTTTCTGCTAGAGGCACCGACCGTATTCTCAAAGTTGCCCGTACCATTGCCGACCTGAGTGGTAATGATGACCTTAAAACTGAACATGTTGCTGAAGCCATTCAATATCGTACTATTGATCGCATGCAATAAGATGCAATTAGGGGCAATTAATGGGTTAATCGATCTAACAGATGGGAATATAGCTGGTAGGGTGGGCAAAAATAGTTTGGTTATGCGTGACTATTCTAGATAATATTACTTTGCCCACCCTACTTTAATTGGTATTTTTTTTACACGCTATTGATCCCATGCAATAGGATGCAATCAGGGGCAATTGATGGGTTAACGGATCGGTTAACAGATGGGAATATAGCTTGTAGGGTGGGCAAAAACAGTTTGGTTCAAATGAGTATTCTAGATAATATTACTTTGCCCACCCTACTTTAATTGGTATTTTTTTTACACTCACGGATGGGAATATGGGGAGTAGTAGCCAAGACGAGTTGAAGGCATGAAGCAAGTCAAAGCAGTTTTATGTGGATATTACGGCAAGGGCAACGGTGGCGATGAAGCATTGTTAGCGTCACTGCTGCAAATGCTACCAAAGTCAGTGAAGCCGATAGTCCTTTCCGGTAACCCTAGTCAAACTCGTCAGCGCTATGGAGTGGAAAGTTGCGATCGCATGTCTACCCTACCAGTGCTCAAAGCTATGCGCCTTTCCGAACTATTCATCTGGGGGGGTGGTAGTTTAATCCAAGATGTGACTAGTGCCGCTAGCCCTCTCTACTACTGTGGTTTAATGGGATTAGCCCAAAGGATGGGTCTGAAAACCATTGCTTGGGCCCAGGGGGTTGGTCCAATTAAGCGTCGGCTGATTGGTTGGCTAGCCCAGCGGTCCTTCACCGGATGTACAGCAGTCAGTGTCAGGGATTATGGCTCAGCGACACTCCTAGCAGATTGGGAAATTCCCTTTATTATGGCTCCGGATCCAGTTTGGGCATTAGACTCCAAACCTGTACCAGGATTGTGGGATTTACCAGCACCAAGAGTAGCAGTTACTTTGCGATCGCATTCTACCCTAACTCCCAAACGCCTGAATAATCTGACCCATGCCTTAGTGGATTTTCAGAAAGCCACACAAACCTGTATTTTATTAGTCCCTTTCCAAGCTTCCCGAGATTTGGCCATTGCCCAATCTATTGCGTCTCAGTTAACGGGTCCCCATCAGATCTTTTCTATAGAAGACCCTAGAGAATTGAAAGGATTATTTCGGGGGGTGGAAATGGCGATTGGGATGCGCTACCACAGTTTGATTATGGCAGCAGCGGAAGAATGTCGATGTTTTGCCCTCAGTTATGACCCCAAAGTTAACTACTTGATGGAGCAACTGGATTTACCTGGATGGGATGTTGCTAGTTTACCAGATGACCCCAATGTGATTAGTAAAACCTGGCTAGAACACTATGCTAATGGTGAAGCATTGACTAAAGATCAAATTCAGTCATTGGTAGACCGGGCAAGGATGCATCAGGATGTGCTGATGGAAGTTTGTTAATTGTTAATTTTTACTTTAGCAAAGGGAACAGGGAGTAGGGAGTAGGGAGTAGGGAATATGGCATCAAAAATTATCACATTTGATTTAGGAGCCCTATTGTTAATTGTTAATTTTGACTTTTTACTTTTGTAAGCATTCAGCAGTCAGCTCTCAGCGGTCATCTGACTGCTGAATGCTTACTTTTAAGTTAGGATTAACCGCTATAGCAATACCATTAATGGCGACGGGGATTGCTCTGATACTAAAGCCATTTTGTCTGGCCTGGTAACTTTCTTTATCTGTGATGTACCGAGAGGATTGAGCCAAATATAACTGCCCGTTTAATAACATTTTTATTCCAGTAACAGAGCCTGGTAGTTCAGTTTCATTTTCCTCGTATTTCAATTTTAATTTTGGCTGCATCCTTTGAATCGGTTGGTCTACCTCTTTGCGCTTACCCTGACTCAAGCCAGCTAATTGGCGTCTGCTGATCACAGCTACTGTGACCACTAAAGATGAAAATCTGGTAGCCTGGTTCTTGCCAAAGTGCTTCCGATAGTTCTTCTTTGGTAGGCTGAAGTAATAACTTAACCTCTGCTCCTTTTTTTTCTAAATTTTTAACTATCTTGATATCGTTTTCGGTTTGGATGTCGTCACTCCTTCCCACAACCAGCAAAATTCGGACTTTCCAATATTTTTGAATGGTAATAATTGTCTGAGCTTGCTTACCATAAAGCCTTAAAGCTATTTCAGAGTCTGAGTAGTAGTTTTTCAACAAATCCCACTCTTGCCAAGGGATACGACCTAATTGAATAAACTTCTCCTCGGGAAAATCAAGGATGATGTACATTTCTTCTTTTTTAGCACCCTGCCATCGGCTTCCTACTTCGATTAATTTATCCCGGATCGGCTGCCATTGGCTACTGCCAAAGTTGAGCCATTCATTTACCCAGGCTATCACTTCCCTAGCCTGGCTCTGAACATCGGAAGAAACAATCACATTTTTGAGTTCGAGGCGTACACCCTCTAAACTACGATAGCCGGACAGCCATTGATTGAATGATGATTGCAAATCTGGTGGTTGGGGCGGTAAAAAACCTCTCAGGTCTTCTGGTTGATTAGATATGATCAATGTGATATCGAATTCCTGGTCATGACTTTTCGATAGTCTGATTTTTATTTTTGTCATTTTTGTCTCTTGACAACTCTACTACCTTACCTCTAGGTAGGTGGATATGATTTCTAAAAACCTATCCTTATGAACCCGTGACCATAATACTTTTAATTAATAGTTTAAGTATTGTGAAATCAATCATGTGGCCAATATGACTTGTTTGGTTTATATATAGAGTGGAAATAGCGAAACTTTAACCAGGAGTCATCTATATATAAACGCTTACTTTTGCATACTTTTGTAATCCGAAAAATCGGCGTGCGATCGCATAAGACAAAATTGACTGAATTTAGTCAATAAGCGCCAAATTGGCTTAATCGATTTGGCACTCTTAAGTCTTAAAAGTAAATAAGATTAATCAATACTTAAGCATTCAGCAGTCAGCCGTCAGCAGTCAGCTTATTTTATA
>NZ_JAAHGN010000439.1:0-5972 GCF_010672485.1 Moorena sp. SIO2C4
CAACCCAAAACTTCAGCAATTTCTAACTGTGTTTTTCCACTATTCAACAACAGCAAAATTAAAATACGTTCTCTAATATTTCCATTTTCTTCTATTTTTAAGGCTTTTTGAAGTATTGTTTTTTGCTCTTGTGTCAGATAATTTTTTGCTGGCATATTTCCTATTATTGGGTTATTTATTAATTTTTATTATACCAATTTAAATGCCGAACAGCTTATAGTTCAGTCTGTAGTAAGGAAACCTTCAATACTTTAGGGCATATGCTATGGAAAAAACTCCGAAGATGGGGATATAGGAGGCATCCCAAGAAATCGAAATCCTGGGTAACCAAGAAATATTGGGGAACCATCGGGAAAGACAAATGGATGTTCATGACCGGGCAAGATAATTACTTGCCCAAACATGCCAAAATACCTATTGTTCGGCACAGAAAAGTCAAAGAAACCAGAAGTCCCTACGATGGCGATTTAATCTACTGGAGTACCAGAATGGGTAAACATCCCGAAACTACCATTCAGAAGGCAAAACTTTTGAAAAGGCAAAAAGGGAAGTGCTCCCACTGTGGTCTTACCTTTAGGGATAGAGACGAAATGGAAATGCATCACATCTTACCACGCGCTAATGGTGGAACTAACAAAGATGAAAATCTGGAATTACTACACCTTCATTGCCACGATGCCAAACACGGGACAAAAGTCAACGCCAAAGAGTTAGATGAAAACCCGTTTTAGAGGTACCAATGACAATGGTTCCGTTTGATGAGGAGCCGGATGAGGTGAAAGTCTCACGTCCGGTTTTGAAGACGAGTCAGTGGGGTGACTCACTGGCTTAGTTTAATAAGGGAAGACTTTTGAAAAGGCAACAAGGGTTTGAAGTTACCGTAAGATAGTGGAGCCTTTATAGTTGGTAGGTTATGCGTAAAAGGTTGAAGTCTTTTGTAGTAAGGCGACCCTATCTAAGGTTTCGTTTCCGGAAATGCGCTCACTGTGGTCTTACCTTCAGAGATGGAGATTTATTGGAAACACATCACATAATACCACGCGCTAAGGGTGGAAACGACCTAGACAAAAATCTAGAGCTGTTACACCTACATTGCCACGATACCAAGCATGGGACAACAATCGATACTACAGAGTTAGATGGAAACCCGTTCTAGAGGTACCAATGACAACGGTTCCTATAATGACGAGCCGTATGATGCGTGCATTGTCACGTACGGTTCTGAAGACGAGTCGGTGAGGCGACTCACCGGCTTAGTTTAATGTGACACTGGGCAAACTGGTTCTAAAAAAGTGTCTTAAAGTCCCGGCCACAACCTGAATTAAACAATGTGCGACCGGCGACACCGACCAAGAAATATTCTCGCAGTGGTTTTGCCTTGCTAACTGCAATCTCCGAGAAGGTGTCAGGCAAATTGAACCGCCCTAAATCACCAAAACAATCTGGGAAATGGAACGAGTAAAAACGACAGCAATACCGGGTCTGAAGGAAGGTCGTACCTTCGGTAAGTAAGGCATTACTTAATCCCCACTGTCGGGTAGGATGCAGGCGGAAACTGCCTGCGGGTATCCAGAATATACGAATCAATGGAGAGTATGGTTAGACACGTGAACAGACACAGTGAACTTTGGAAAGGACAAAAGTGGAAACAACTCCGCCGAAACCTATTCCGCCTACAGCGAAGAGTATATAAAGCGGTTCAAGCTGGTGACTTGAGGAAAGCTCGGTCTATACAGAAACTGATTCTGAAATCCCGCTCGGCTCAACTCCTGGCCATCCGTCAAGTGACACAGCTAAATCAGGGCAAAAAGACCGCAGGTATAGATGGCAAAACCGCCCTCAGATACCAAGAACGGTTAGAACTATTAGAAGAATTGAGGCAAAACGCCCTCGACTGGAAACACTCCGGTCTCCGTGAAATTCCAATCCCTAAAAAGAATGGAAAAGTAAGGATTCTAAAAGTACCAACCATTGCGGACAGAGCATGGCAAGTAAGCGCAAAATTCGCACTCGAACCAGCGCACGAAGCTACCTTTCACGCCCGGAGTTACGGGTTTAGGACTGGTAGAAGCGCCCACGATGCCCAAAAATACATATTCAATAACCTAAATTCCCGAAAAAACGGCATCCAGAAAAGAGTAATAGAACTAGACATCAAAAAGTGTTTTGACCGCATCTCCCACAAATCCATCATGGATAGATTGCTAGCCCCAGCTAGTCTGAAAATGGGGATATTCAGATGTCTATTAGCTGGCATCAATCCGGAATTCCTTGAACAAGGAACGCCCCAGGGAGGAGTAGTCAGCCCACAAAAGCGCCAACATCGCACTTGATGGAATAGAGGCCATTCACCCTAGCGTCCGATCTGCGGATGATCTGGTGATTTTCCTAAAGCCAAAAGACAACGCCGAAAAGGTATTGAATAAAATTAAAGCCTTTTTAGCGAAACGCGGGATGGAAATTAGTGAAGAAAAGACCAGGATAACCAAAACGACAGACGGATTTGACTTCCTGGGCTGGAACTTCCTCCTCCAGAAAAACGGAAAGTTTAGGAGCATTCCCTCAGAGGATAACTACGAAGCAATCCGGAAGAAGATTAAAGCCGTAGCCAACAGCTCGAATTATGGTGCTAAAGTCAAGGCAGAAAAATTAGCCCCTATTGTCAGGGGCTGGAGGAATTACCATCGGAATGGCAAGATGGACGGTTCTCGAAATAGTTTATGGTTTGCTAATAAATCAGCACACCGCAAATTTTTGAAGGAAAAGAAAATCGATAGAACAGAGGCCGAAAGGCTAATCAAGAAAGCATTCCCAAAGGTAGGATACTCCGAAAACAAGCATGTGTCGGTCAAAGGGACTAAGTCCCCTTATGACGGAGACTTAGTCTACTGGAGTCAGCGAAACAGCAAACTCTACGACAATGCTACAGCAGATGCCTTGAAGAAACAGAACCATTCTTGTGGACATTGCGGACTAAGGTTCATAGGTAACGAATCTGTACACCTCCATCACATAGATGGAAACCACGACAATTGGAAACCAAAGAACCTAATGGCCGTACATCGGAGTTGTGATCAACTCATCCATGGGGGCAGACCGAAAGGTCAGGATATCTAGGAGCCGTATGAGGGGAAACCTTCACGTACGGTTTTGAAGGAGAGGGTGCGATTCGTTAGCTAGAAACCTTTACCCTACAAGGGTTTTGGGGGATTAGCTGCTTGGTTCAATGAACCCTGACAACTTGATAACCATGGTGGTGAAAAACCATCCCGGAGACAAAACCTTAGAATAGTGCAGCCTTAGTACAAAACCTTACTCCTATGATGCCTAACCTGCTGACCATAAAGGCTGCACTATTCTTTCGGTAACTTCTGACCCTCATGAAATCCGAGTGACAGCCCTACCCTGATTCATAGGAACTAACAAACCTATGGGTTAATGCAAGGGTCGAATATTGGAACACCCTTAACCTGACCGGTGTCAACAATAGGCAAAGAACTCATGGGTACGAGAGAAAGGTACGTTTGAATCATCGTCACAGAGATGTAGCGAAAAAAGGTTTGACACGCTACGGAGAAAAACTCAACGGAATTAGGATTACAAAGTTCCTCCCCTTTGTAATGGATTTCCCAAACAGTTCCCGGTGAAAAGTACCACCCTAAAAGTTCAAAGAATGGTTATCAGGAACGAAATAACTCTCATATGTACTCTCAGTAAGGTCGATTACTGAGTAGGTAGTTAGCCGCATGTCATATGAGGGCAAGATTGAGTCAGAAGCCAAAGCCTAGGGTAATGCCCAGGATATGCTGACGGACTCACGTTATAGGAAAAGATGTAGTTGTAAGTAGCAATGAAAATGTCTAAAACTCGGGGATTCGCCCCACAGTCGGAATGGAAGAAAGTCAACTGGCGGAAGCTAGAAAAGAATGTCTTTAAGTTGCAAAAACGAATATATCAAGCCTCTCAACGTGGTGATGTCCGCGTGGTAAGAAAGTTGCAAAAGACTCTGATAAAGTCCTGGTCGGCCAAGATGATTGCGGTCAGACGGGTAACCCAGGAGAACAAAGGGAAGAAGACTGCTGGAGTAGATGGGGTCAAATCATTAACACCAAAACAACGGCTTACTTTAGTCTCCAACCTAAAAGTTTCTAAGAAAGCCCAACCAACCAGAAGGGTATGGATTCCTAAACCTGGACGGAAGGAAAAGCGACCATTGGGTATCCCAACCATGTATGACCGCGCTCTCCAGGCACTTGCCAAACAGGCATTAGAACCTGAATGGGAAGCAAAATTTGAACCCAACTCCTATGGGTTCAGACCAGGACGTTCATGTCATGATGCCATCGAAGCAATATTCAATAGCATCAAACAAAAGCCCAAATGGGTACTTGATGCTGACATAGCCAAATGCTTCGATAAAATCAATCACGATGCACTTCTAACTAAACTGAATACCTATCCATCCATGAGACGCTTAATAAAGTCCTGGCTAAAAGCCGGTGTGATGGATAGTGGGACATTCTCACCTACAGATGAGGGCACCCCTCAGGGTGGAGTTATCTCTCCACTAAAGCGCGAATATAGCCCTCCACGGAATGGAACAGGCCATATGGGATTACGCAAATTCTGTAAAAGGCAAGAAAACCCACTATAAAAAGGGACTAGCTCTAATCAGATATGCCGACGATTTTGTCATCCTACACCAAGACCAAAAAGTGATAGAAGAATGCCTTGAAGTCATCAATAATTGGCTACATGACATGGGTCTGGAATTAAAGCCTAGCAAAACCAAAATGACCTATACCTTTAACGGATTTGAATTCCTTGGATTTAATATCCGTCAGTACAAAGTAGGCAAAAACCACTCTAAACAAGGCTTTAAAACCATCATCAAACCATCTAAGGATGCAATTCTAGAACATTTCGAGCGGCTTTCAAAAGTCATCGACAGACATAAAGCCGCTCCTCAAGAGGCTTTAATCAAACACCTCAAACCTATTATACGCGGATGGTGCAACTACTACAGAGGAGTCTGTAGCAAAGAAACCTTCCAAGATTTAGGTTACATGCTCTGGAACAAACTCCAAAGATGGGGATATAGAAGACACCCAAAGAAAACCAAAACCTGGGTAAACAAGAAATATTGGGGAACCATCGGAGAGGATAATTGGATATTCATGGCAGATGAGGATAATTACCTCCCAAAACATGCCAAAACTGAAATAATAAGGCATAAAAAAATCCAAGATACCAGAAGTCCCTACGATGGAGACCTAATCTATTGGAGCACCAGAATGAGAGAACATCCTGAAATGCCAGCTCAATCGGGAAGGCTTTTGAGAAAGCAAAAAGGGAAATGCGCTCATTGTGGTCTTACCTTCAGACCTGGGGATTCAATGGAAATGCATCACATACTACCACGCGCACTGGGTGGAAATAACAAGGATGAAAATCTGGAATTACTACACCTAACCTGCCACGATGCCAAACACGGGAAAAAAGTCAACGCCTTAGAGTTAGATGAAAACCCGTTTTAGAGGTACCAGCGACAATGGTTCCTATGATGAGGAGCCGTACATCGGTGACAACTTAAGCCTGTATGCCAATTGTCAAGGGGGTTGACGAAAAAGGCTTGAAGAAAAACTCAGACTGACCCTTTTGTCGGTCAGGAAAAGGAGCAACAATAAGTTTGACCTTGGGTTTTCGCTGCTGTTTGACGATACCTAAATCCTGATTCTCTGGGGCAGCAAAATACTTAACTGGGTCAGAAGCTAATCCTTTGTCATGAGCAACATAAAAATGATAGAGACCTCGATAAATCATCTCTAAAGAGATGCGGTCAAAGGGTAAAGAAAGCTCCGAGGCTACAGCATCACCTAAATCCACTAAAACCGCATAAAAAAGCCACGTCCCCCAAATCTGTAACTTAACTCCATTAAGAGAACCAGTCCATAAATAACTTAACCCTAAAA
>NZ_JAAHGN010000044.1:0-16649 GCF_010672485.1 Moorena sp. SIO2C4
TGTTTGAGTCAATACTTGTGTGACTTGTGCTTGCTCGAGTAGATACCACTGTCTTTCTTGGGGTAGCCCAGGATCTATCGGTAGGTAAGCTCCACCAGACATCAAGATGCCTAACACTGCTACTACCTGTTCCCAACCTTTCTCCATGACTACGGCTACCAGCTGATTCGGTTTGACTCCTAATTTCCGCAATCCATGTCCCAATTGATGAGACCTTTGATAGAGTTCCCCATAAGTTAGGCTTTTTTGGGGACTAATAACAGCTGTCGCTTCACTTTGAACTTGTACTTGCTTAACAAACAAACTATGCAAGATATCTTCAGACCAAGATTGAGTCGTCTGATTCACTTGTGCTTGGAGTGCTAGTTGAGCTGTTGGTAATAGTTGGTGGTAAGTCTCCATCCAAGGTTCGTCAGAGGTGGCTAGCTGTTGAAGCAAATCACAATAAGCCTCAAACATTTGCTCGATGAGACCTTCAGGGAATAGCCCTTCCACTGTATGCCAACTAAATGCCAGTGCTCCTTTCTCCTCGGTTACGATATGGTCGAGCAACACTTGAGGCGTTTGAGCTGCACTATACACAACCTCTCCAAAGTGCTCCAAACCGAATCCTCGCCCCACCTCTTCATCAGCCAGAGACTTTAAGCCCAAAGTGCTAGTAAAGACTACCCCCATTGGTTGACTACGCCCTCGACGATAGAGCTCTCGCTGCACTTCTACTCCACTGATATAACGATGCTCTAAATCTTCCCACAGCTGTCTTTGCAGTTTTTGAGCACGACTAATGAATGGAACTGCTTGTGAGTTATCTACCTCTAGTAAGATTACAGAGGTGAAGTCGCCTATGAGCTCATTGACTTGAGGGTGTAAGGGCAAACGGTTAAATAAAGTCAGATTGAGGGTAAACTTTGAACTTTTGCTCCAGTAATTCAAGACAGAGGCAAAAGCACTTAACAATACCCCTGATGGGGTTAAATTTGCTTTGCTCGCCTTGTTTTTTAACTGTTGCCAATCACTCTGAGACAGTTGAGCTGTGTGAGTATTGAACTGAGGATCAGTAATTGCAGAAGTTACTTTCGCTTGGGGAATTTCTGGAGCTGGAGGTAGGTTATCTAAGCGGTTGAACCAATATTGCTGAGAACTGAGATACTGGGGACTATCTTTGAGTTCCAATTCCGCGAGCACATAGTCTCGGAAGGAGATTTCCGTTGCAGGCAGTGAACTCTGTGGATTATTGTACAGTTCTGACCACTGCTTAAATAGAACATAAGTACTCCAGGCATCAAATATTAACATATCGATGCTGGCGTGCAAGCGGAAACATTGTTCATTTAAACGGGTAGCCCGTAGATGAAATAAAGGCCACTGGTTAGTTGGTAAAACCTCATGGGACATCTGATTGCGAATCTGCTCTAGCTCTGAAGCAATCGTTTCAGGAGATTCCTCAGACAAATTTAAAATTTCAATTTCATAGGGAGGCACCTGCTCAAGTATTTGCTGGTTACCGTCAGCTAAAACTACCATCCGCAGCATATCATGGTGGTCAATTAATCGCCTCCAAGCTTGGTGTAAGCTTTCTAAATTTAAGTTTTCACAATCTACTTCTATGTAAATGTGGGTAGCAATATTACCTAGGTCAAAAATTTGATTGCGACCTATCCAATAAGCTTGTTGAATGTCATTTAACGGAAATGGTTGATACCTTTGCTCTGGATGAGGAATCAGGGTAGGAAGCTCGGAAAAGGAATCTATGGGGATGACATTGTTAGCTAAATACTCTACCAAAGATTCTACCGTTGGATAATCAAATAACAGTGTTGAACTGAAGCTTGTACCTAAGTTAGACTCCAATTGATTTTTCAATTCCACTGCCATCAGGGAATCTAATCCTAAGTCAAACAATGGTTGATGTCTTTCTATCTGTTGTCCATCTCTCAATCCTAAAATATTGACTATGGCTGAACTAATTTGAGTTGTTAGTAATTCCTGACGTTCTGAAACAGATGCTGATTTTAATTGTTCTTTAAAGGCAGACTTTTGAGTTAATACTGGTTCTGTTACTTTTACCCTTAATCCCTCTAGTTCTACTAGTACAGTTCCTTGGTTGTCTACTAGAAAAATGTTTGCCGTTAAGTTGGTTTGTCGTATTTCTGCTATAGCCCATACTTGGCTGATTGTTTGGCGATACAGTTTGAATTTTTCTACCCCTACTGGTAGATATATTTTATCTGTTTCTGTGTGTGGTATGGCATACGATACTATTTGGAAGGCTGCATCTAATAGGGCTGGATGTAGCTGATAGTCTGCTAGTTGGGCGGTTAATTCTTCAGGGAAGGCCATTTCTCCTAGGGCTTTTCCTTGACCTTTCCACAACTGCTTTATTCCTTGGAAACTACTGCCGTAGTCTATCCCTTTTGAGCGATATTCTCGGTAATGTTCTTCAATTTCTATTGCTTGACTACACTCAGCTTGGTATTTTTCTAGGTCGATTTTTGCTTGGCTGTTCCTGGTTGGCTCAGTATATATCTTTCCTTGTGCGTGCAATACCCATTGCGGTGTTTGTTGATTTTCACCTTCTGAGGGGCTGAAAATCTCGAACTTATAGCTATTGTTTTCTGCGAAGCTGACTACTGTTTGTACGGTCTTTATTTCGGTTTCTGGTATAACTAAACTTTGCAGTATGTCTACGTCAGAAACGACTACTTGCTCTTGGCTTGTGAATAGACTTTTTCCGGCTGAAGCAGCTATTTCTAAGTAGCCTGTGCTGGGAAATAGTACTTTTCCAAAAACCTGGTGGTGATTCAGGTAACCTGGAGATTCTGCTCCTATGTATGATTGAAAACGATGTTGATCCTCTATTCCCGCTAGGTTAATTTTTTCTCCTAGTAATGGGTGCTGCTCTTTGCCTTTTAACCAGTAGGATTTTTGTTCGTAACCATTTTGGCTAGAAACCCAATACCTTTCTCGTTGGAAGGGATATGTTGGCAATGCCACCTTCTGACGAGCATAATTTTGCTCAAATGCTATCCAATCTACTTTGGCTCCCTCTACATATAACTTTCCTAAACTAGATAGCATCTGTTGGCATTCTTCTACTCCCGGACGCAATGAGGGCAACCAGACACCGATTTTTTCTGGTAAACATTGACGTCCCATACTTAGTAATACTGGTTTTGGTCCTATTTCCAGAAATAACTCGTATCCTTCCTGGTACAAAGTTTTCATGCTTTGAGCAAATTGCACTGGTTGGCGCACATGATTTACCCAGTATTCGGCAGTGGTAATCTGCTCAGTTACCTGTTTGCCAGTGACATTGGATATCAGTGGTATCCTAGGCTGCTCATAGGTTATTTCTTTTGCTGCTGCTTCAAATTCTGCCAGCATCGGTTCCATCAGAGGAGAATGGAAGGCGTGGGATACTTTTAGTGGTTTGGTTGTGATTCCGGCTGATTCGAGGTTAGTTGCGATCGCTTCTACTGCTTTTCCCTCACCAGAAATTACTATGCTTTGAGGTCCATTGATTGCTGCTATGGCGACTTTCTCACTGAGATCTTTTGCTTTCAATGTTTCTAGGACTTTAGACTCTGGAGCCATAGCCCAGAGCATCTTACCATCACCAGGTAATTTCTGCATCAAAGAGCCTCTAGCAGCAATTAGTTTCAAGCCATCTTCTAAACTAAAAACTCCTGCTACGGTTGCTGCTACATATTCTCCTACACTGTGACCCATGACCACATCTGGCTCAATTCCCCAGGATTGCCAGAGTTTAAATAGAGCATATTCTATAGCGAATAAAGCTGGTTGGGTATAAGCTGTTTGGCCTAGTAGGGATGAACCTGACGAGTTTTTGTCTGTTGGATAAAGAATGTTTCGTAATGACGTTTCCTGGAAGGTTTCTACGCTACTGAGAATCTCCTCGCATTGGTTAATCGCTTGACGGAAAGTTGGTGCTTGTTGATACAACTGCTTTCCCATGTTGATATATTGGGAACCTTGACCTGTAAATAGGAAAGCAATTTTGGCTACTGTAGTGTTGTTTAGCAGTTCTCCTGAAGTGATTCCTGCTAATTTTTTTCCCTCTTGGTGTTGTCGGAGTTTTTCGACTAATTCTTGTTGGTTAGGGGCGACAACTGCTAGTCTGTGGGTGAAGTGAGTCCTTCCAGTGCTAGCAGTGTAGCAGACATCGCCTAACCTTAAGTTTGGATTGGTTTTGAGATAATTTTGATAGCTACTAATTACTTCACCAAGAGCTGTTTCAGTTTTGGCTGACAAAGTTAATAGATGAACTGAATTTTCTAAGTAATCTTCGCTGTTACCTGTTGCCTTCCCCCCTTGAGGGGACACAGGGGAGGTTTGCCTGTTGTCTTCTATTGGTGCTTCTTCAACAACAACATGAGCATTTGTACCATTCAAGCCGAAAGAATTCACGGCTGCTCGCCTTGGTATACCTGTTGGCACTTCCCAAGCTTTAAATTCTGTGTTGACGTAGAAGGGGCTATTGGCAAAATCAATGTTTGGATTGGGTTGATTAAAGTGCAAAGAAGGAACCAGTTTTTGATTTTTCAGGCATAAAATTGTCTTAATTAAACTAGACATTCCTGCGGCAGTTGCTGCGTTACCAATATTAGTCTTTACTGAACCGATCGCACAAAATTGTTTTTGAGCTGTCCACTTAGAAAATGCTTCTGTAAATGCCTCAACCTCGATGGGATCTCCAAGAGGTGTTGCTGTACCGTGAGCTTCTAAATAACTTATAGTTTCTGGATTAATTCCAAATTGTTGATAAATATTTTCTGCTAAGCGTGCTTGAGATTTACTACTAGGGGCACTAATTCCATTTGTGCTTCCATCATAATTTGTACCTGTACCCTTAATTATTCCATAGATATGATCTTGATCTTGAACTGCTTGCTCATACCTTTTTAATAAAATTGCACCACAACCTTCTCCCCAAACTATACCGGATGCTTCAGCATCAAAACTTTTACAACGTCCTTCGGGAGATACCATCTGAAACTGGCTCGACAGTACTTGGAAGTCTGGTGTTAGCATGGTAGAAATACCACCTGCGATCGCTATTTCGCTCTCTCCCCGTTTAATACTTTCGCAAGCTTGATGAACAGCTACTAATGATGAAGAACAGGCAGCCTCAACAGCTACCACTGGTCCTTTAAGATCCAGGAAATAGGCTATTCTTGCTGGTAGAACTGACAGCATAGTTCCTGATAGCACCAGTCGATGATGACCGAAACCTGAATTGGACAAAAACTTGATATAATCACTGCTTGCTGCCCCAACAAATACTCCACAGTGTTTCCCCTTGAGAGAATCAGGAGCATATCCAGCATCCTCAATAGCATGGTAAGCTTCCTCTAAAAAGATTCTTTGTTGAGGTTCGATTAACTCAGCTTCTCCAGGAGAAATTTGAAAGAATAAAGGGTCAAATTTGTCAATGTCATCTAAAAAAGCAGCATACTTTGAACAAGCAGTACCTGGATGTTCTGGATCTGAATGATACCAACTTCGTCCTTCCCATCTTCCAGGGGGAGGTTCTGTTACACTATCAACTCCATGCTTTAAGTTTTCCCAAAATTCCTTCCAGTTTTTTGCTCCTGGATATCGACATGATATTCCAATAATCGCTATATCGTCTGTTATCCTTTGATCTGGAATTGATTTAGTAGTTACAGATTCTTTTTGCTGAATTTCTAGTAATAGTTGCTCTGCATCCTCTAAGGAAACTTCACCAGATTGTAATTGATTTAGTATTGCTTCATCCTGATTGCTCTGTCCTTGATTGGGAACGGCAGTGGGTAGATTTTTCTTTGTTGGGGAATTTAGATCTACTGTTTCTAATAAGTTTTGAGCATTTTCTAAGGATATTTCTCCTGAACTCAGTAGAGATAATATTTGCTCTGTTTTATCTGTATTAATTAATTTATTCTGACCATTATTAGGCACTGTTGCTAGTATCTGTTGATCTGTCAACCCCAATAGTAGTTGCTCTGCATTCTCTAAGGATATATCACCGGATTGCAATTGATGTAGTAGTTCTTCTTGGTGACTCATTGACTCTTGATTTGCTTGCTGGGAACTATTTTTTACGCCATTATAGAGCTCTGGCATAGTTACCACTATTTTGCCGATATGCTTGCTATGTTGCAGGTGACGGAAAGCTTCCACCACATCTTCACTTGGAAATACTTTGTAAGGTAATGGCTTGAGGCTACCGGACTCAAACAGCAAGGCTAAATCGTCCCAAAGCTTGGCATGAAATTGTTTATCTCTAACAAATTCATCTGACATATCAAAGGGAAAATACTTCACATCTGGGCGTCTTTGAGAAACTTGCTCATGGCTCCAGATGTTGAGCCTACCAATTTCAATATATCGTCCACCTGGGGCCAGGATATCTATATTTTTGGGGATGTACTCTCCATGAGTCAGGCTATTAAAAATTACATCTACTCCATTCCCCTGGGTGAGTTCCCTTACTTCACTAGCAAACTCCGTGGTTCGAGAATTCATTACATGTTTTATTCCCTGTTCTCGAAGAACAGATATTTTGTGGGGACTAGTCGTGGCAAATACTTCTGAGCCAAAAAATTGAGCTAATTGAACTGCAGCTTGTCCTGCACCTCCCGAAGCTGCATGAATTAATACTCTCTCTCCTGGCTGAACTTTGGCCAAATTATGCAACCCGTAATAGGCAGTGAAAAAAGACATAAAAATAGTAGCTGCCTCTACCATACTCAGATCAGAAGGCTTAGCCAATAAGTCATCCGGTGAGCAGATAACAAAGCTACTGAAAGCATTGCCGGGATAAGCCAATATCACCTCATCGCCGACTTTCCATTGGGATACGTCTGAGCCAACCGCTACAACAGTACCCACACCTTCAACACCAAAGGTGAGATTTTCAGCACTGATAATTCCAGAGCGATATCTTTTTTTGATGTACTCTTGGAAGATACCCAGTACGTTGAGTACTTCTCGAAAATTAACTGGTACAGCTTTTATTTGAACTTCGACTTCAGTGGATTTAGGCTTTCGACGTTCTTGAGGCATCCAAGTTAGATTCTTTAACAAGCCATAACTAGGTATCCTTAACTGAACTGGTTGGGGATTAGGTATTTTTTGTTCTACAGTGCTTTGGATCAAATTGGGAATTACTGTCTCACCAAACTCTTGCTGAATACGACTGGCTATTTCTGGTTGGTTAAAGGTTACCTGGTGTATTTCTAGTTCTTTTTTGATAGCTTCAGGAAACTTGGCTTTAATGTCGGCACTCAAATGTTGTTTGAGGGCGACTAGAGATAATCTAGGGCTCTTGGCTATTTTCTGCCCTAGTTGTTGGGCATAATTTAGGACATCCTGCCTCGATACAACGGGAAAAGGAATACCTCGTTCAGCTAGTTCTTTTCCTCGATAGTTTTCGCCAGTGTAGATCATTTCTTGGGCTAATTCGGATCCTAGCTTTTCCCGCAAGATTAATGATGTTGCTCCTACTGGGGTAAAACCATATTTCATGAAGTTAGTTGCATACACACTTTCTTGGCTAAACACCACAAAATCTGCATACAAACCCAGAAGCAAGCCACCACCAAAACTATGCCCTTGCATTGCTGCAATTATAGGAATTTCGCAATCAAGTATCAACCCTGATAAATCAAGAACTTCTACTTCACCCCTAGTCTTTCTAATTAAATATTCTTTGCTAGCCCCTGATGAAAAATAATTACCATAGCCCGTCAAAATGACTACTTTATATTGCTGATTTTGCGCAACTACACTAAAACAGTGGCGTAAGCCCTCAACTATGCTTGGAGAAAAGCCATTACGACTGCTCTCATCTTTCATCGTAATTTGCACAACACCATTGCCCAACTCCGTCAGTTGTACCACCTCAGAGTTGCTAGTTCCTAAGTCCCGATTCAAATTCAGTTCTGCCATGGGTATACCCCCTCTTTAGCGAATTGTTTGATTTTTGCTTGAATCGTTGGGTCACCTAAGAGGCTGGCAGACTTGTTGGCGGCTAGATTCTGAGTCTCAGCTTGAATTATCCATAACTTATTCATATAGTCTTTTAATTCCTTAACCCCAGATAAGGGTAAATATCTTAAACGGCGAATATATTGACTAATCAACTTATTAGGGTTGCTGTCGTATTCATCGACTAAGCCCCAGTTATAGGCTTCTGAGCCAGAGATTGGTTGAGTTGTGAGGGATAAGCGGTAAGCTTTTTGAAATCCCACTCGACGAATCAGAAAGGGCAAAACGCAAGCGGGTAATAAACCAAATAATAGTTCTGATAACACAAAGGTTACTGTTTCATCAGCAATGACCAGATCACTTGCAGCAACAAAACCCACTCCTCCTGCTTGAACTTTACCACGGACAAGGGACAAAATCACCTTGCTACTTTGGGACATCTGTTTGAGGATGTTGTAGTAGCCGTGAGCACTGATTTTGGTATCCACCAGCTCGCCATTGGCTATTGCTTGAAAATCCATTCCGGTACAAAAGACATCCGGTAGTCCTTCAAGAATCACTACTTTAACGGTTTCTTCGCCTTCAACAGCTTGTAGGGCTGATAACAATTCCTGAGTCAGCTGATCGTTGATGCTATTGTTGGCTTCTGGACGATAGAGCTGAATTCTTTGTACAGCAGGTTGATGATTTATTTTTATGGTTTTGTAATACATATTATAGTGTTCTCAATGGTTTGTCAACCTGGATCATCTTTTTTTTCAGCTATTAGCTATCAGCTATCAGCTGTCAGCTTTTTTGCTCCTATCCCCTGTTCTCTGTTACACAGTATTCATTGTTGCTCATCCAGATAACACACTGATGCAGCTTGGCGTAAATAACCCGTCAGTTTGATATCAATATAATCCTTACTCTATGGACATTTTGAATGCAAGAATTTTGAATTTTGAATTCCGCGCAGCGGCACCAGAGCTATACCCACTCGTATTTTCGGTGGAATTCCTTGATTGCTTTTAAGACTAATCGACCCTTGCCTGCTATTTTTTTCCAGACTCCGGGGAACAGTTGATAGTCCAAGGTGACATTTCTAGTGCCAAAGGCAACTGCACTACTATGATAGAGTAACTGCTCATATTCTTCCATACTTAAAGAATAGCGGTCTGCTAACTGGGCTGATATACCTTGTTGAGCTTGAATTTGCTTCCCTTCTGGAGTCACAACCCCACTATAAAATTCGGAACAACAACCAGAGCCATAGGAAAACATCCCAATTCTGCGAGGGGTACTGAAGTCTCCATTGTCGATGGTACTGGCTAAGGATAAAAACAAAGTTGCTCCCATAATATTGCCTACCTGTTGGCAGTAGACTAATCCCGGCATTACCCTTCTTTGGAAGTCCGCTTCAATCTCTGCAGGTTTAGCTCTTTTCAACCTACGCATCATATTTCTATGAGCGCCTTTAACCATACCACCAAAAGGAGTATGAAAACTCAAATAATCAAAACTTTCTCGGTAGTCTACTCCTTCGACTCGGTTTTGATAATGTCGGTAGGCATTTTCGCAACAGTCTAGGTAAGAAAGCAAGGATAAGTCGGCATCTCCTGCTTCTGAATCGGGATTAGGTCTACAGGTATCCATGACTTCATAACCATAGTAACCGTTGCAGCCTACATCAATTTGAAAAATGTGGGGAGTATCACTGACTAAAAGAGCCACGGCTCCAGCACCACTACTGGGTTCAGCAAAAGACCAATCGTAATTGATTGCTTCTCCTCCCTCGGCAACCAGAAACCGAGAGATATCGGTGGCGATAACTAAGGCTTTGGCTCCCGGAAAGGTTTGGGACAAAATCAAGTTGATTGCCATCTGTAAGCCAGCGGTTCCTGAGTAGCAAGCTTGCTTGAGTTCAAACATGCGGCAGTTACGACTTAAGCCCAAATACTCTTGGATATAGGTGCTCATCGATTTGCCAAAGTCAATGCCTGACTCGCTGCAGGTAATCACCATTTCTATGCGCTGCTTGTCAGCATCACTCAAGCGATCGATGATGGGCTTGGCGGCATTAACCGCATAGGAAACGGGATCTTCATAGGGCAGAGAAACCGCTTTCTCTTTCATCATTAGATTGTCAAAGCGGGAGATATCCAACTGACGCGCTTGTGCCAACTTGCGCAGCTCTAATTGGGCTGCACCTCCATATACACTTAGGGCTTCAATGCCAACTTGTTGCATAGCTTTACTCCTTGCCCAGTAATAGAGCTGTATTGATGCCGCCAAAAGCAAAGCTATTGCTGATGGCATAGTTAATTTCCCCTTGAACAGCAGTTTCTTTGACCCAATTTAGGTTATCATCAATGGGGTCAACCAAATTGTGGGTTGGATGACAAAAACTAGAGTTCATTTGTAATAAAGTAGCGATCGCTTCGATAGCTCCAGCCGCAGTTAAACAGTGACCAGTCAAAGATTTAGTTGAATTAAGGAGACAATGGTCAACTCCTGTGGATTTCAGAGCAGATACTTCCGTATTGTCACCAATAGGGGAACTGGTACCATGAGTATTGACATAATCGATTTGCTCTGGTTTTAAGTCTGCCATAGCTAAAGCTGCACTCATGGCTTGTGCTTCTGCTTTTTGGGATGGTTCAGGGCTACGATTGCCAGCTAAATTTAAGCCCCAACCCAGGAGTTTTCCTTGAGAAAGTACTCCTCTTTGTTGAGCGCTGTCAGCTTTTTCTAAGACTATAACTCCACAACCTTCCCCATAAATAAAACCGTCATGGTTATGGTCAAATGGTCTACAGGCAAGCTCTGGACTATCAGCAAAACGTTCGCTACCCATAGCTCCCAAATTCATTAGTCCCTGACATTCATAGGCACAGATATCAAAGAGACTACCAACGACAATACTAATATCAGTCACCCCCGTTAAAATTTGGCGAGCTCCATGAATGATAGCGACTGCACCACTAGCAGATGCTCCACCTACGGTATAACCTTCTCCTTGAATTGGAAAGCACTGGGAAAGTAAACCCAAGATATCTGTATCCCAAACTGTCAGTCCATAAGTTGGTCGGATAAATTCTGGACGTGATTGATAACGTTGCCAAGTTTGTTGCTGATGGCGTTGTTGCAGATTGGAGCCACCGATTACTAGACCAATACGTTCTGGCTTGACTGGGGCAGAGGTTAGTTTAGCATCTTCCCAAGCCTGGGCAACAGCGAACATAGCAACTTGTCCACTCCAGGTTGCACTGCGTAACAATCCCCTATGTTGAGGAAATAGGGTTCTGACATCAAGCTCTGGTAGTTCTGCACCAATAAATTTTTTACTAGGGCTTTCCCTTCCTGGTCTTTGCAGATAACCAAATTGAGTTTTACCGGAGAATAGGGCTTCCCGGAAAGATTCAACTTCTTGGGCAATGGGAGTGACAATGCCCATACCAGTTATCTTGATGTCATTCATACACTAATACCAATTCCCGCTCCCTAAACAACAAACAACCAACAACAAATATTACAATTTTGCTGCAAATAAATCAGCAAGTTCTCCAATATTTTTAGCTCCAGCCAGTTCAATACGGGGAATATTCAAGGATAGGTCTTCCATCACCATCATGATAATTTCTGCCCGATTAACTGAATCGATACCTAATTTTTTTAAGCTATCAGTAGGTTCTAGGGGAGAATCTTCTAATTCTGGTGCTATTTCACGAGTGTATTTTTTTATTATTTTTAGTACTTGTTCTTTGCTCATATTAACTCCAATTTACTCCTAAACTGTAACCTGTTTTTTAATCTGTTGAACCAGTTTGTTTGCTTCCTGGATAGTCAACTCCTTCTTAGCTACTTTATTAAGAATCGCACGTAAGCGCAATTTTGGATCCATCTCCTCTGATGAATTTACAGGTGAACCGTTATTTGGCAAAGATTCTTGGGGATGACCTCCATTGCCATTACCTTGGAATAATTTGCTACCACCAGTAGCAGCAATTTCCTGGGCAATATATGGTGCCAGCTCTAATAAAGTAGGATAATCATACAACTTGGTGGCTTTGAGGTTTAAGTTGTAGGTTTGATTAATCGTGGTTGTCCATTCCACCCCAACGATGGAGTCTAATCCTAAATCAACAAATTTCTGGTCTTCGGCAATTTCACTCTCTTCTGTATAGAGTGCTTCGGCTAACTGCTGTTTGAGAACCTGCTTGATTTCTGATAGGTTTACCTGGGGTTGAGGCAATGGTTGTAGGGTTTTCAAAGGCTGCTGACTAACCTGGGGTTTTGTACCCTGACTTGCCAAGGTTTGGGCAATATATGCTGCTAGCTCTAATAAAGTAGGATAATCATACAACTTGGTGGCTTTGAGGTTTAAGTTGTAGGTTTGATTAATCGTGGTTGTCCATTCCACTCCAACGATGGAGTCTAAGCCTAAATCAACAAATTTCTGGTCTTCGGCAATTTCACTCTCTTCTGTATAGAGTGCTTCGGCTAACTGCTGTTTGAGAACCTGCTTGATTTCTGATAGGTTTACCTGGTTTACCTGGGGTGTCGGCAGTGGTTGTAGAGTTTTTAAAGATTGCTGAGTTTGAGAACTGGAGCTTATCGGTTTTGTACCCTGACTTGATAAGATTTGGGCGATATATCCAGACAACTCTAATAAAGTAGGATAATCATACAACTTGGTGGCTTTGAGGTTTAAGTTATAGGTCTGATTAATCGTAGTTGTCCATTCTACCCCAACGATGGAGTCTAAGCCTAAATCAACAAATTTTTGGTCTTCGGCAATTTCACTCTCTTCTGTATAGAGTGCTTCGGCTAACTGCTGTTTGAGAACCTGCTTGATTTCTGATAAGTTTACCTGGTTTACCTGGGGTGTCCGCAGCGGTTGTAAGGTTTTCAAAGGTTGCTGAGTTTGAGGAGCCGAAGAGATGCTTGGTGTTTCCTCAAAACTGATAGCTCCAGCTGCCATCCTTGCTGCTAAGGTTTGTTGCACATGAGGAATGTCTCGTAAGTAGGGAGATTTTAAACCTTTCTGGACGGCACGGGAGACCATCACTAGTACACTATCTTTGTTATAACGAGGTAGGGTTTTGTAGTACCTTGAATGCAGTTGAGAGTATTTTGAGAATAAACCCAACCGTTCCTCATCCACCCGCGTGTCATAATCTACCAGTCGAATCACAAAAGCACGACGTAACTTATGTAAGCCAGGTTTTAAGGGAACTGATTGATGTAAGACGTATTTATTGAAGAAAAAGGCATCTCCTAAGTTATACTCGTCTTCTTCATAACCATCTTTAATAGTATAATCGATTACATCTTCGGTAATTTTATTATAAATAGTGTTGGCGTTAGCCACATATTCATTCAAGTCTCCTTGGGATTCATCCCACTTAATATTATTTTTTAAATGTAAGTCAAAAACACTGTAATAGAACTGTCCTGGAAAAATCTTGGTAGATACATATTGCATCCCACCTCGATGTTCTTTAGTTATTTTATCCAAGGGGATCCAGATGGAAGCACCAAAGTCTTCGGTTTTGGTAAAGGAAAACGAACCGACTCCTACATGCCAAGGCAAGCCTTTATGGTTTGGTTCCACCGAAAACAGGGCATTGTGCATGATCATCAAGTTTTTGCCGGTGATGTAATTCAGCAGAGCCAGCTTCTCTTGGATAAAGGAAGAAACAAAATCGTATTTCACCAAGTCATAGGCATGATCATTGGTATCGATATCATCAATCCCTCCCAATTTCAAAGTTACTTTTTCCTTAGATATCTGGCTTTCCTGTTTAGCCTGATCCAAGGTTTTTTGGATAGTTTTTATCGCAGAAAAGTCAAATATTTTTTTGATTTGACAGTATCCCTTCTCTTCATACTCTTGTTTAAGTTGTTCAACTTGTTCCCGGTTCATAGTTTTTGGTTCCTTAGTTGTTTTTTGGTTAATCAAAATATCTTGATGTAGTGCTTTACCCAGGGTTTGGGTAATCTTTTCTGATTCAAGATATTGCTGAGTTATTTGAGCAGGTTCTACCTGAGTCAGTGGCACTCTCAATTGAGCCAATTCTCTTTTTGCTGGTTGTTGTTTAGCTACTGTAGTTTTGGATAAAGATAGTGACGCTGGGTTGGATAATCTCCGTTGTGGTTGCTCTATATCGGGAGCATCCGATTTTTGTATATTTATTGTAGTGCGAGCATCTTGCTCGCTTTCTTTAATTCGCGGTTGCTCTCTTTCTTTAATTCGCGGTTGTTCGCTTTCTTTAATTCCAGGGAGCATCTTGCTCCCACTACTGTTATTTGTGACTACGCTGTTTTTGCTTTGATTGTTGTCAGATGCTACCTGAGGTGCTACTTTTCCGTTTTTACCTTTATTTTTGTACTGTTGCAGATCACTGATCCAATATCTTTTCCGTTGCCAGGGATAGGTTGGTAAAACTACCTTTTGGGGAGCATCATCTGGGTAAAATCCTAACCAGTCAACCTTAACTCCCTGTACATATAACTGCCCCAAACTTTGCAGCATTTGTAACCAGTCTGGCTTACCAGGGCGTAAACTTGGCAACCAGATTTTTTTGCTTCCGATGAGACATTCCCTTCCCATAACGAGTAGAACTGGTTTAGGACCAATTTCTAAAAAGATACGAATATCTTGTTCGGCTAAAGTCTTGATGCCTGCGACAAATCTGACTGGTTTGACTACATGCTCTACCCAATAGTCAGCTGTGGCAATGCTCTTGTCTGCTATGGTTCCTGTGACGTTGGAGATTACAGGTATCCTTGGTTGATGGTAAGTGATTTGCTGGGCTACTGCGGCAAACTCTGCCAACATTGGTGTCATTAAAGGGGAATGAAAAGCATGGGATACCTGCAGCTGCTTCGTCTTAATCAATTTTGACTCTAGTTTTGTAACAATAGCTTGAATCGCTCCTGCTTCCCCAGAAATCACCACACTTTCGGGCCCGTTGATTGCAGCAATTGTCACTTGCTTGGTATGATTAGCGATCGCATCTTTTACCTGAGACTTTGATGCCATAACAGAAACCATCTCTCCACCAGCAGGTAATTGCTGCATTAACCTCCCCCGCAGGGCGATTAACTTCAAGCCATCTTCTAAACTCAAGACTCCAGCTATAGTTGCTGCCACATATTCTCCCACACTGTGACCCATCACCACCTGAGGCTTAATACCCCAAGATTCCCACAACTTGCACAAGGCATACTCTAGGGCAAACAATGTCGGTTGGGTATAGGCAGTTTGGTCTAGTAAATAGGAGTTTGAGTTTGGTGTATCTTGAGGATAAAGGACTTCTAATAACGGACGCTCCAGATAAGGACGTAGGAGTTCATCACATTGATCTAAAACTTGACGGAAAACAGGCTGAGTTTGATACAGTTGCCTTCCCATCTGCACATACTGGGAACCTTGACCAGTAAACAGAAATGCTACTTTAGCTGGACTACTACTATGGGATAGTTGTCCTGAAAATACCCCACTCTCTTCTTCCCCTGCTTGGTATTGCCGCAGTTTGTTGGTTAATTGTTGTGGGTTAGTGGCAATTATTGCTAGGCGATGATTAAAGTCAGCTCTTCCAGTATTAGCGGTGTAACATACATCTGCTAGCTCTAATTCCGGATTGGTTTCGAGATGATGCTGATAACTACTGACTAACTCTTTAAGTGCTTGCTCTTTCTTAGCAGACACAGTTAATAAGTAAGGTGGCTCCTGGCTCCTGGCTCCTGGCTCCTGGCTCCTGGCTCCTGGCTCCTGGCTCCTGCCTTCTGGTGCTTCCTCAACAATGGCGTGGGAATTAGTACCACTAAAACCAAAAGAACTTAAGGCTGCTACACGAGTTTCATCTCCCTCATATTGTTCCCATACCTTACCCTCAGTGGGAATCACCCCAGGAATCCCCGCCAAACTTATATAGGGATTCAACTGTTTCCAATGCAAGTGAGGTGGAATATACTGATTTTGCAGCGATAATACTACCTTAATTAATCCTGCAATACCGGCAGCTGCTTCCGTATGACCAATATTGGTTTTGACTGAACCAATCATCAAGGGTCGATCTGCACTACGATCCTTGCCATACACTGCTTCTATTGCCTTAATCTCCACCGGATCTCCCAAAGAAGTACCGGTACCATGAGCTTCCACATAAGATATCTGGTTAGCCGAAACTCCTGCTACCGACAACGCTCTTTTGAGTACCGCTTCTTGAGCCGATTGGTTAGGTGCTGTCAAGCCATTGCTCGCACCATCTTGGTTAATTGCTGTACCCCTAACTACTGCTAAAATTCGATCATTGTCTGCGATCGCTTGTTTCAAGGACTTGAGAACGACAACCCCACAACCTTCACTCCGCACATACCCATTGGCAGCAGCATCAAAAGTCTTACAGCGTCCATCTGGTGATAACATCCCAGCTTGAGAGAAACTGATACTCAACTCTGGAGACAACAACAAATTCACCCCTGATGCCAAAGCCAATTGACATTCACCATTGCGTATACTTTGACAAGCTAAATGAACCGCACTCAGAGATGAAGAACAAGCAGTATCTACAGTAATTGATGGTCCATTTAATTGGAAAAAGTAGGATAATCTTCCTGCACCGATAGCAGTAGAACTACCTGTAGCAAAATAGATATTTAAATCTTGC
>NZ_JAAHGN010000440.1:0-5968 GCF_010672485.1 Moorena sp. SIO2C4
TTTCCCAACATTGACGACCGATAAAATGAGTGCAAGCCCGTCCCTAACGCACCCTACGAACTCACCCAATTAATAATTCCTCTAACTATAACAAAAAAAAATCGGTCAAGCTCTGGTTAACCCCAAGTCTTGACCGAATTCTTTTGTAAAGCTGAGCTCAACTCAACTCTAAATCACTGTCTTGATGCAGTCGCTCATGGGGGGGACCACGGCAGTCGCTCATGGGGGAAACCCCCAAGACCGCGCTGCCTCCCCAAGACCGCGCTGCATCGCTACTGATGAACTAATACATTCTTATCGAATTAGTCAGCAACTGCTCGAAAGCAACCACATTCTAACTCATCCTTCATCCTGATTTATATCCCTCCACAAAAAACGTTCACCATTCATAGTCGCCAGGGCTTTGCCCTGGCAATTTACTATCCTAGTCTACGTAAAAATATCGAATCAAAAAGGTCATAACCTCACCCGGTTTTCCAGTAGGCTCGGGAGTGCTCCACTCGTCTGGGTAAGCATACTTAAGGGAATAAATGGCATTAATTGTTTTGCGAACCTTTTCAGGAGAACCGATCAAAACGAGCTTGGCTTTCTTCCGTTTACGACCTTCGTTTTCAGGGGTGATATTGTCATCAGAGTTAGGTGGAAAGTTTTTAGTCATCAGTAATGACTCCTTGAAACTGCTTATATTATTAATATAATTATAAATTAATTTATTGTCAAGGGGTTTAGTAATTTTTTTTATTACGAAATATGGAGATTGTGGAGAGGTTAGAAAGAAAAGATATCCGATGATTTTTTGTGTTAATATCAGAGATTAATAGTAGGGTGGGCAGTGCATAAAACCAATTGAAAAGCTGATAATCCTAAAAGTAAGCACTGCCCACCGACAGATTAATAGTAGGGTGGGCAGTGCATAAAACCAATTGAAAAGCTGATAATCCTAAAAGTAAGCACTGCCCACCGACAGATTAATAGTAGGGTGGGCAGTGCATAAAACCAATTGAAAAGCTGATAATCCTAAAAGTAAGCACTGCCCACCGACAGATTAATAGTAGGGTGGGCAGTGCATCCGACTAATTTAAAACCTGACTATCCTAAAAGTAAGCACTGCCCACCCTACATCTACTCTATATTTCTCTGCCCACCGACAGTAAATTAACTATAAAATTAATTCTCTGGTGGGCAGTGCCTCAGACTAATTTAAAACCTGACAATGATCAAAGTAAGCACTGCCCACCCTACATATTTCCTATAAAATATCCTTCCGCTTCTGTAATTTAAAGGCGATTATTAAATAAACCCCGGTGTGTAAGCACAGTAGTAGCCAGTTAAGAATCAAATTTTGCCAGGTGGCATCATAAACGGGTGTTGCTTCAAAGGGAGGAGGAGGAAGCTTCAATCCAAACCTGGAAGACTGTTCTGGTACCATGCTATTCACATTTACCAGGGCACCGTAAGCTCCCATTGACCAACGACTTACCATCAGCCAAGATAGTGTACTGGCTAATCCTTTTAGTTTAAAAATAACTCCAGAAAAAATAATCTGGGGTAGCAAAATCAATGGTATAGTATTATTGGCTTCACTTTCATTTTTAACCAATGTCGATACCATCAGACCTAAACTGGTAGCAGCGATAATGGTTAAAAAAGTAGTGATTCCCAAGCCAATTTTCCAATCCAGTAGTTCAGAGGTAGGTGGCTTAAACCCATAGAGCACAATAGTAACAATCAAGATAGTTTGTAAAATAGCTAAGCCAGACCGAATCAGTACTTTGGAACCGAGATAGGGAAATAACCCTAAATTAACCAGTCGCTCTCTCGCATAAATACTGGACTCTTTCACAATTTCTTGCAGTGAACTAGATAGTCCAACCCACAGGGCAGCACAGGTAAAAATAAACAATACTCGTAGCGCTAGAGGTGCTTGGGTTATCTCTGGAGACTTCAGTTGAGCTAAGGGGTCTTTCCCTGACAACGTCAGAATAATCAAACTAATCCCAATCGGAGCAGTTAGTAAGGCTAGGGCAAGACTTCGCATATCCCGCACTACTAGTTGTAGATAGCGCTGACTGAGCAACAGCAGTTGCTTGAGTTGCTTGAAAACAGGAATACCAGCACTTTTGCTAGGGATTGAGGTCGATAGCAACCTTTGACCAGGACTGAGGTGTGCTGAAATGTAGGTCTTGTAACCAGGTGAGCTGAGAAACCGCTGATGCCAGTGTTCACTATTCTGCTCAAGTTCCTCCGGTGTTTCCCCTTGCTCTAGCTTCAGGTAAATATCAGGGAAGTATCTTAAGTCTGGAGATGGCATCTTAAAAAAGTCCATCGCTTCTGTGGGAGGACCAAAGTAACACAACCGTCCACCCCGACCCATAAAGGCAATGCGATCGCATACGTCAATATTCGCAGTAGCATGAGTCACCAGCACCACAGTTCGTCCCTGATTCGCTAATTCTCGCAATAGCTGCATCATTTCCTTATCCAGTCCTGGATCTAGACCAGAAGTAGGTTCATCCAGAAAGAACAGTTTCGGATCAGCCAATAATTCCACAGCAATACTGACTCGTTTCCGTTGTCCCCCACTCAGATTACCCACAACCGTGTTTCTCACAAAATCCAGTTTGACTTGTGACAAAGTTTGCTTCACCACCTGTTTCACATCAGTATCTGGTGGTAATCGTAATTCACAGGCATAGGTTAATACTTCTTTTACAGTTAAATCCCGATGCACAATATCATCTTGGGGAACATAGCCAATTTGTGAGCGGTACTGATTAAAATGCTGTCGCAAATCTTGGCCATTGATAAATACAGTACCTTTAGTAATTGGTGCAATTCCTAATAGAGTTTTCAGTAACGTAGATTTCCCAGTGCCACTACCTCCTACCAAAGCCACTAACTGACCTGGTTCAATCGGCATAGAAACCTGATTCAGGATAGTGCGTTTTTTGCCTAATTTATAATTAACCTCGCGCAGCAATTTATCAGCATCAATCCGAATTTGATTACCTTGGTCAACTAATTCTAAAGTATCCTGCCTCAACAGTAATATAAACGGACCAATCCGAATCGTATCCCCATCCTTAAGTAAAACTGGTTTATGGATTAATTTGTCATTAATAAAGGTACCATTTCTGCTATAATTATTAATCTGATAATTGCCTTCGGAAATCTTGATCAGGGTAGCGTGAAGGGAAGAAACTGTCGGTGCATCTAATGGCCAACAGTGGGAAAGTTCAGGATTAGGAGAACGACCCAATTGCAGTGGCCAATTTTGCACACTTGCCAAGGAAAGCTGCCGTTTATTTGGCGTCACCCTTGGTTGACTATGGGCAGGATTAAAGTAAGTGAGGCGAATGTAATCCCGAGGATTTTGTCCAATGGTCAACTCTAAGCCATGTTTCAGAAGATACCCATCAGTGATGCGAGTGTGGTTAACAAATAGTCCATTAGTACTTGGATTTGCCCCATCACCATCAAAAATCCGATAATCCTCTCCCTCTTGAAGCAGAAAAGCATGGCGTTGGGAGACAATAGTCCAGCCTGTTTCAGGAATATCGAAATCTGACCAAGTGCGATCGCGTCCTAATCGATAAAATCCTTTCTCAAGAGAAAAACGAAGTACTTGACCTTGATTGTTTAGCTCTAGATATATCATTGTCATATATAGCACTCTCAATCGGATGAGGTACCTCGCCCTTAGGGTTTTAGGGAGCTAAGGCCGTGGGCCACGCTTACTGGCTTTGCCAGACGCTGCGCGAACGCGCCCCGCGTGGCCTACGGCCAAACGCGAACGGAGCAGCGGTAAGAACCTTGAATGTACCTCATAGCTATGATAAACGCTATATAATTTTTATTTGAGATGTAAACATAGGATTGATATAAAAAGCAAACATATTCCTTCTAATTCTTAAGCATTCAGCGGTCAGCAGTCAGCGGTCAGCTTTCCTTAACTCAGATTAAACTAATGGTTATTTTTGTTATTCAAAAGCTGTTCGGTGTAGCTTGCCCTATGCCCATAAGCTGATAGCTGGTAAGCATTCAGCCGTCAGCCGTCAGTGGTCAGTGGTCAGCTGATTTTATTCAAAAACACCTCAAGTAGGGTGGCACAGGCTTCGACGCTGTGATCTAAGCCATAAGCTGATAGCTGATAGCTGATAGCTGATAGCTGATAGCTTACGATAGCTGTTACCGTAGCCTGGTACAGGCTTCGACGCTGTGCCACAAAGCTGATAGCTGACAGCTGAATACTTACGAATGTTAGGCACTGTTAGCTACCTATAGCAGATTTCGTAGCAAAGGTAATAATGCCAACACCAACAATAACCAAAAAGAAAGCGAAATATACAAACGTCTTTGAATAGGGTTTGCTTTCTATTACTTGCTCCTTGCCACTAGTGTTACTCGTCATAGCTCCGCGAACAGAAAGAAATAGTAAAGGAAGAGAAACAATCATTCCCAATACTTCAATTACAAATAGCGCCTGAGGCATGGGATCTGGCGAAACTGGAAAGAGTGTTCCTAAGTCTAGGGCGTATACGATAAAATAGGACATAGCACATAAGCTAGACACAATGAACGCCCACTTTAAATCTTTGAAGATAAAGTAAATAATTAAAAGGCTGACTATCTCTAGGGAAGTTAAGAAGGTATTAAATGCCCCCAATATCAAGGGGTCAATGTGTGAGAAACTCCTTGTTTCAATTGAACCACCAGGAATTAGAGACCCCAACAATCCAAAAGATAAAACCAAGAGTGCAGATACCAGATGTCTAATAGTTATTGTCATTGTAATTACCTCACAACTAGAATTATTCCTGTCAAACACCACAAATCAGTACCAGAAAATCTTATCGCGTTTCCCTAGGGCGATAAGGGGTTTCCTTAAGCAAATGACTGACTAATATTTTTAGAAAAAACAAAGGGAGAAACCATTCCAAACCAGGCATTGGGGAAAATAGATAGCGATCGCCCAACAGCCCTAAGCTGTAAAGCCCTAGGGCTACTGGACGTTGAAGATAGAGGGGAGACCGCAAAATCAACACTGATGCCCCCAACAGGTAGCTGGACACACCGATCAAGAACCCCCAATCTCCCCCACGAAATAGCAGCGCCACTAACAAGACATGGATCACATGAACAGACACAAATCCTAAATGCTGCTGCCAACCCTGTTCCGGTCGGTGATACCAACCCTTAGCGGTGGAAGTGGCATTGGTGAGGAGACCCCCCACTAAATCAAGGCCAAGAACAGCAATCAGTCCTAATTGCAACGGGCTCCACTGTATTGGGAGGGTCAGCGCGTAGGTTGGAGCTGCTACCAAAGCCACCAGCGACGGCACAAATTGTATCAGCAACTCAGCTTGGGTTGCCCCTGGTCCGGTGAAGCGATCAAGCCAACCTTTGAGACCAGAGCGAGGGGAGGGACAAGTCAGCTCAGAGTGCATTAGCTTAACCTCATAACAGTTGTTATGCTAACAATATAACAACTGTTATGATAAGCTGTCAATAGGCATTGAGACTTTGTTTATGTCCCACTTTATATCTGGTGTTATCTGGTTATAGCAGTCGCCAGGGCAGTTAGGACATCGACATTAGTCTCACACCCTTTGTAAGCGCAATAGTTTTACTTCTGACTTCTGACTTCTGACTTCTGACTTCTGCTATAGTTCCCTTTAATGCTCATGTCCCAACAGGATCGCCGCCTTGAAGTTTCTGAAGCCGCCTGGCGAGTTATTGTCCGAGAGGGGTTAGATCGCACCAGTATGCGCGCGATCGCCCAAGAGCTGGGTTGCACCACCGGAGTTGTTACTCACCACTTTCGAGATAAGCAGGAGCTTATTCTGTTTGCCCTTAATCAAGTAACTCAGCGTCTGCAAAAAACCATGCAGGCTGCAACAGAGCACGCTAGGGGAGTCGATCGACTGGTAGAAATGCTATCTGCGTTTTTGCCACTAGAAACTGAACA
>NZ_JAAHGN010000441.1:0-5941 GCF_010672485.1 Moorena sp. SIO2C4
TAGTCAGGTGCTTACCCAAACGTCCTGCCGGATGATTCAGAGCAAAATCTTCTGGCGTTAGCCCCTTAATTGGCATTAGTGTCATTGCCAAAGCATCTCCAATTGCCAGAGCAACCGTTGTGCTGGTAGTTGGAGCAAGATTAAAAGGACACACTTCTTGATCAACGGAAGCATCAAGCACAACATCTGCATTGCGAGCAAGAGTAGAGTTCAGGTTGCCCACAATCGCAATAATCGGTAATTGCCGACGCTTGAGGTAAGGCATTACAGCCACAAGCTCATCGGTTTCACCACTGTTGCTCAAAGTCACAACCACATCTGAAGAGGTGACGCTCCCTAAGTCACCGTGCATAGCATCCCCTGGATGTAGATAGGTTGCTAGAGTCCCCGTACTCGTCAAGGTAGCAGCAATTTTACGCCCTACAATTCCTGACTTGCCAACTCCCACCAATACCACTTTACCTCGACAATTAGCTAAAAGCTCAACAGCTTGCTCAACTTCCTGAGGTTGAAGTCGATTGGCAGCTAGAGTAATTGCATCAGCTTCTATTTTTAGCCTTTCAACAACCTGTGAAAAGCAAGTTTTTTCCATTAGGAACTGCATATATCTGTCTATAATTGGGGTAATATAAGTAGATATACCCTAAACTAAATGATTTAATTTTTATCTCCTTAAATTCCCCATACATAAGTCGATTATAGGCTATTTTATTGGAGTTTTAAGTAACTTAAAACCGTAAGTATTCAGCTATCAGCTATCAGCTATCAGCTATCAGCTATCAGCTATCAGCTATCAGCTATCAGCTATCAGCTATCAGCTTTTGAATAACATAGGCATTCGTCACAGCGTCGAAGCCTGTGCCACAAACTAGAAGCCTGTGCCACAAAGCTGTTCGCGTAGCGTGAGCTAAAAGCTCACGGCTGACCGCTGACCGCTGAATGCTTACTTAAAACCAACTAGTTTTTTTAACGGATTTAATCGCCCTTTTTAAAGAAGCTATTTCCCGAGCCATAGTTGAGAAATTTCCCTCTAGTAAATCACGCCTGACGTAGGAACGAACAAGGCTTAAATCAATATCAGTTTGGGTTATATAACCGCAATCCCTAGCTTCGTTAAAGTACTGAAACCATAGATCTCCATAGGGATGATTGGTATACTTCCAGGGTTGAGTGTAGAGGTTCGTATAGTGGATTAAATTCGTATCTTTGTCATAGTAATCAAAGACATTCCAAAGGGGGTCTAGTTCTCCGATCTGGTAATTGTGATGAGCAAGAAAAGCAGGACTCATACGGGCAAGGTCAGGGTAAGAATACAGACCTTGCTCAATTTCGTCGTAGTAGGTTTCTAAATCAAAGTTGCATTTTTGACAATCGATCAGCATTACGCTCAAGCCCCAAAGGTCTTTAGCTTCACTGCTATAAGCTCTTTTTGCCAGGAAATCACAGCCATTCAAAGGTGTGTCTAATAGTTCACCAATATCAGTAAAACAGATAGTATCTGAGTCAATATAAATAGCTTTACCTTGATAGTTACAGAGTTGTGGAATCAAATATCGATAGAGACTAAACTCAGTTGTATTCCGATATTTAACTCTTAAGGACATGGGAGCGAGATAAGGCTGATCATCATTAAGTTCAATAGCATTGTGGGTGCCATTGAAAACATAAATATCCAGTTCCCTATGGCTATGCTTACGAAGAGAGTAAATTGAGACTTTCCTCTCCAGTAGACTCGCTTCGCCAGATCCGATAAATACTCGCACACGCTCTTGATTTTTCATGGCTAATTTTCATAATAGTGCTAGGAATTATTTATTAGTAATAATTTGATTAGATAAATCTATTTGACTTTGACTAGTCTTGGAAAAAACTTGATCCTGTTTACTCTCTTTAGGTTCACCACGTTTACGAATAACCTTGCCTGGTACTCCTACAACTACGGAGTAAGGCTCAACACTCTTGGTTAAAACTGTCCCAGCACCGATGACAGAACCTTTACCTATTCTGCAACCATCAAGGATTCTTACTCCCGCTCCTATCCAAACATCATCTTCTATAATGACACCTTTCTTAGTAGACGGTTGAAGGTCGATAGGCGTATCAAGATCATCAAAGGTATAGTTTGAAGTAACAATTACAGTATGGGTAGCGATTCTGACCCAGTTTCCTATAACTAAGTCACCTGCACCATAAAGAAAACAGAAAGGGTTGACACTACAGTCACTACCAATTTTTATCTTACCCTGTGCAGATATGAGCATTGCTGAACTTCGGATAATTGAGCGATCGCCAATATGAATAGCAGAGTCTTCCAAATTACATTTAAGAGTTACATTATTTTCTACAATGACTCGATTTCCCAGAAATAATTTATTTAAATTATTTTTGATTACGCTTTTGCCTATATAACAGTCTTCCCCAAGATTTCCCAGGTTTTTACGGTAATAGTTTTGTCTTAGTTGTTTTTTATAATTATTCCGTAAATTACGAATTAACTTAAATAAGTTATACATCTATTATAATGGTTATAACAACAATATTTTTTGTTATTGGGGTAATGCTTTCCATTTTCTAGGTTGATAAAATTGACATTGTGTCATTAATGAATTACTTTTAACTTTGAAGGTTAATGATACGTGGTCGTAGATATAATTAGGTGGCTTTTTGACCCATACTCTACTAGAGTAAGAACCAGGTCTTAATCCAAGATAAGGCATTTCTAACTGAAGTTCAACTATTCCATTATAAATTTTTAATATTGTGTTGTCTAGGTTACTATCCAGGTTTAATAATGGTTCCCCTTCTCCAGAAATTTCTCTAATCATAAGACAAAGGATTCCATGATAAATTTTTGTGTGAGCTTTGCACTTAACACACAAGTATACAGGTTGACCACTCAGAGGATATTCAATCCTATTTCCTTGTCCATCTCTAAAGTAAACGGCAAGAATATCTAAACCAGTGCTTTCTTCTGGTGGTTTTTCTTGAAAGAAAACAGCGCCCTTTGATTCCTGTTTGTTATCTAGGAACAAATCTTCATCATATTTTTGCATTACCACAGCCGCCTTACCAACTGCTAGTAATTTTCCTCGTTGAAGATAAATTGCTGAATCACAAATAGATAGAATAGAATTAGGATTGTGAGCTACTAGAACAAACGTTGTACCTTTATCACGTAATTCAGACAGCTTTCTATAGCATTTCATCCTAAACAGAAGATCGCCGACTGCTAGCACCTCATCAATCAGAAGAATATCTGGTTCTGTATGAATTGCACTAGCGAAGCCTAACCTTGCTGCCATTCCAGAACTATAGGTTTGTACCGGCGAATCAATCGCATCCCCAATTTCCGCAAACTCTAGAACTTGATCAAACCGCTGATCAATTTCTTCCTTCGACAACCCCAAAATCGACATATTGGCATAAATATTTTCCCGCCCTGTCAAAATCGGATTAAACCCTGCTCCCAAAGCAATCAATGGTGCCAACCGACCTTTAACTTCCACAGAGCCAACATCCGGCTTAATCAAACCACTAATAATCCGCAACAATGTCGATTTACCACTACCATTTGTCCCCACTAAGCCAATAGCTTCTCCTCGTCGCAATTGAATACTGACATCATTCAGTGCCCAAAACTCCTTTTTCCGCAGCTTCTCATCCTTCTGCCTCAATCCTACTAACTCAGTGGCAATATCATGGACCCCATATAATAAAGACCGCTTCAAGTCCCGACAAAACTTTTTAGAAACCCGATTAACCGAGAGAATGACTTCACTATCCTGGGATTTGTCCGCAACGTCTCGCTCAGTGCTACTAATCATAATTAAGAACTGATCCTCTCAACTACAAAAGGGATGGATAGACGATAGACAATCCAAGCTAGGAGCAATCCCACAACAGCAATCCCACTCGTAACCCAAAATCCCAGAGGTTCTGATATCACACCTGTCGTTGCCAACTCTCGTGTTGTCACCAGCAAAGGAGTGACTGGATTCAATTTCACAATAGCGCCAAATACCCCCTCACTAGGAACTGGGTAGACAACTGGAGTCAGAAACAACCAAAATCCAGTTGCCAAAGTAAGACCCATAGAAAAATCTTTATACAAGGCTCCCATCGGGGCTAATAACAAGCCAATAAATGTTCCGAATAAGACAAGATGAATGAAAGCCACTGGTGCTATAATCACGCTCCAACTTACTGGCATCCTGAACCAGATAAACAAGCCCACAATCAGAATCAGCTTGATACCAAAGTTAAAAAATACTTGACCCAGTTTGCTAAGAATAATGGCTTCACGGGGGAAATTAATTTTAGCCAACATCGCCTTTGCCTCGGTCACCGCTTGGACAGGACCATTCAGTGTTTCCACAAAAGTCTGCCACAGGGTCATGCTAAACATCACATAAGCTGGATAGGGCAAGTCTGTGCTACCAACATTAATCACCCCATTACTCTTAGCCAAAGTAAAGCCAACAGCCGTCACAATTGGTGGTATAAAAGCCCAGATAATTCCCAGCAATGACTGGCGGTATTGAGCACTGATATCCCGGACCAGAAGTCGCCAAGCTAGTTCTCTAGAAGCCAGCAAGTCTCGCCGCATCTCTTGAAATAATTGAAGCGGATGCCTCATCTGACTCTCAGGGGTATAAACCACCCTGGGTAATCTCTGATCTGATCTTTGAGTCCGTTTCAAAACTATCTCCTCACTAAAATCCCTATGGTTACTCTGGTTTAAACTTGTGGAATAACAATCAATTATTTTATCGAATCGATTAGATAATAATAAATTTTAAATTAATTTAAAATTTATTATTATCATAGCTTTACCATAGCGCCCTGCTAGGTTTTAGCTCTGAGGTATTTCTACTTATTTAAGGTATTTTTTTAAAGAGTGTAATGGCCATCAAACGTAATAATATAGGTTTTATTGCTAAAATATCAATGGGTTACAACTCTTTAAAAATTGAATAATTTGATACTATTTTTTTTGCTAGAATCTACAGGTTATGGTGAGATTTTAAATCTAGAATTATGGTTTATAATAATTATCTGTTCAGTTATTCAAGAGTTATTGGTTAAATCTGGATAGTTTAGCCAATCAATTAAATTCATTGGTTCAGAAAAAAAACTCTACCCCAGTTGACCAAACTATTCTTCAGCCAATTTTTTTTCCAATCACCAGCCTTGATATCAAGTTGCGTTCAAAGATATCACGATTCACAATCAGGATGGGGAAGAGGGGAAAGAGTCCAGAGTATACCATCGGGCACCTCTGGTTTAGAACCGGACTTTCCGACCCGTCTGTTGCCGGTAATATCATGTCAAGATAATTACCCTTAATAAAAATCTCCCCCATCTGGCCATCTGGCCATCTGGCCATCTCCCCACACTTCCCACCCTCCCCAACCTCCCCGCGCCCGGGCCCCAAAATTGATGGGTATTCAACCAGACTTGATATAAGGGGTTAATCATTTCCCGACTCTTCGGATTTCAGCTCTCGGATCACTTAGCAGTTGGATAGTAAAAGATTTAGCTAAAGCTTCAAGAATCCCGGTCTATTTATAGCGGGGAGACTCAAGACAACCCATACAGGGCAATCACCAGTGGCGGAATAATCAATGCCATCAACAAACTTAATGGGGCACCCACCCTAGCAAAATCCAAAAACCTGTAACCCCCTGGCCCATAAACCATGGTATTGGTCTGATACCCAATCGGAGTCATAAAACTATTGGATGCTGCAAACATCACTGTAAACATAAATGCCAGAGGATTGAGACTCAAACTCTTAGCTACCTCCACAGCAATCGGCAATAGTAACACCACCGAAGCATTATTAGACAGCACCTCTGTGATCAGGACAGTAACCACATAGAACAGTGTTAACAACCAATAACCAGGGAGATTACCCCCTAGTGCCACTAGATTTTCAGCA
>NZ_JAAHGN010000442.1:0-5931 GCF_010672485.1 Moorena sp. SIO2C4
GTTCACACCAAAAAAGACTTCCCCGAAGAGTGGGCAAGGACTCAAAACAACCTGAGCCTTGTCTACAGAAACAGAATCCGTGGTGATAAAGCAGAGAATCTCGAACTTGCCATTAAAGCATACGAACGAGCATTGGAAGTTCACACCAAAAAAGACTTCCCCGAAGAGTGGGCAAGGACTCAAAACAACCTGAGCCTTGTCTACAGAAACAGAATCCGTGGTGATAAAGCAGAGAATCTCGAACTTGCCATTAAAGCATACGAACTAGCATTGAAAGTTCACACCAAAAAAGACTTCCCCGAAGAGTGGGCAAGGACTCAAAACAACCTGGGCATTGCTTACAGAAACAGAATCAGTGGTGATAAAGCAGAGAATCTCGAAAAAGCGATTGCAGCATACGAACTAGCATTGAAAGTTCACACCAAACAAAAGTTCCCCGAAGAGTGGGCAACGATTCAAAACAATCTAGGCCTTGCTTACAGAAACAGAATCCGCCACAACAGGGAATCGAATCTAGAACTTGCTATTGAAGCATACAAACGAGCTTTGTGGGTTTACACCAAACAAGACTTTCCCCAAAATTGGGCAATGACTCAAAATAACCTGGGCAGTGCGTACCGTGAAAGAATCCGCCACAACAGGGAATCGAATCTAGAACTTGCTATTGAAGCATACAAACGAGCTTTGTGGGTTTACACCAAACAAGACTTTCCCCAAAATTGGGCAATGACTCAAAATAACCTGGGCAGTGCGTACCGTGAAAGAATCCGTGGTGATAAAGCAGAGAATCTCGAAAAAGCGATTGAAGCATACGAACTAGCTTTGTCCGTTTACACCAAAGAAGACTTCCCTATTGAGTGGGCAATGAATCAAAAGAACCTGGGCAATGCGTACCGTGACAGAATCCGTGGTGATAAAGCAGAGAATCTCGAAAAAGCGATTGAAGCATACGAACTAGCTTTGTCCGTTTACACCAAAAAAGACTTCCCCGAAGAGTGGGCAACGATTCAAAACAATCTCGGCGCAGCCTACAGTTAAAGAATTCGTGGTGATAAGTAAGAGAATCTCGAAAATGCTATTACAGCATACCAACTAGCATTGTCAGTTTACACCCCGCAAGCCGATCCGATTAACTGTCTCATAACTTCCCGCAACTTAGGTCACCTCCACTTCAACCAACGTAACTGGCAACCCGCCATCGATGCCTACCAACAAGCAATCACAGCAGTAGAAATCAGTCGCAGTGAGGCAATCAATGATCCAAATCGTCAACAGATGTTGGCACAGGCAATAACAGTTTATCAGGGTGCATCTCATCTTTGTAAAAAAGAAGGGAAGTGCCGGAAGTGTCGGAAGCGTGGGGATTTTAGGGAGGGTGGGTAGTGTAGGCAGTTTGGGAATTTTATTATAATTTTTGTTTAATTGCAAAAGTGAGATGCACCCGTTTATCAAACACTAGTGCAAGCCTATATCAATATAGAACAGTTGGATAAAGCCATCGAAACAGTCGAACGCAGCAAAGCCCGGGACCTAGTGCAACTGCTCACCAACCGCGACCTTTATCCTAAAGGCAACGTTCCCCAAGGGATAATCACCGAGTTAGATCAACTGCGTCGAAACATTCCATCATTGGAAAAACAGTTACAAGTAGTTTTTGAAAAACTATCTGGAAATAGCGATAACACACAACTAAAGCAACGACCATCTATAGAGGAATCACGGAAACGACTACAGCAAGAATTACAGAAGTCGCTACAGCAGCTAGATCAGGTGCTTAAAGAAATCAATGATAACTATGACTCCAGTTTCAGTCTAACTCAAACCGTAGAAACTATTCCGTTTAGGGATATTCAGAGCCTGATTGATCAAGGCACCGCTATTATTGAGTGGTATGTTACCAGGGATAATATTCTTACCTTTATTGTCACCAGTCACAGTCAGCAGCCCATAGTTGTGTCATCCTCTCCTGAAAAGCTGAAAACTTTGGAAGACTGGGATAAAGACTATACCAATGCCTACCGCAACCAAAAAAATCAATGGATAACTAATCTATCCACTCGTCTCGTGGACCTCGCTACAATATTAGATATTGATAACATCATTTCCAAGATTGATGGAATATTTGAGAAAGTTGGGGGTAAATGCGATCGCTTAATTATAGTGCCCCATCGTTTCCTGCATCTGTTTCCCCTCCACGCTTTAGCTTTATCAAAAGGTAATTTACTTATCGACCGCTTTGAAAGAGGGGTAAGTTATGCTCCTAGTAGCCAGTTACTGAAACTAACAAAAGAACAACAGCGCCCCCACTTCAATAACTTATTTGCCATCCAAAACCCCACTAGACCTGAAGCAAAACCATTGCCTGGCTCGAAACTAGAAGTTGATAAAATCCGACAATACTTTGACCCCAACCACAGTATTGTTCTTGCTGAAGCAGACGCAACCGAAGCCAAGCTAAATCAAAATATCAAGCAACTCCGCTCTGCTCACTGTGTCCACTTTTCCTGTCATGGCACGTTCAAATCTCAATCTCCCCTAGAATCAGCCCTACTTTTAGCAGATGCAGACCTAACCTTGTATAAAATCTTTAAACTTGATCTCAGTCAATGTCTTATTGTCATTCTTTCTGCCTGTGAAACTGCGATGACCCTTTCCAGTAACCAAGAATCAAGTAACAAAGACGAAGATACTGGATTACCTAGTGGTTTAGATGAATATATTGGTTTGCCTAGCGGTTTTCTCTATGCAGGTAGCCCTAGCGTTGTCAGCACCCTCTGGAAAGTCGATCCTCTTGCCACTGCTTTGTTAGTGATCAAATTATACAAAAACCTCAAACGACTGCCAACGTTAGAAGATGGGGATGTTTCAACTGCCTTAGTTAACGCCCAATTCTGGTTACGAACACTGAACAGTAAAACCTTGGCAAGAATCCAAAAAAGTCAAAAATTTAAGGGTTTGATGGCTCAAATATTTGAAAACAATAAGCGCGATCGTCGCAAATTCAATGACTTACTATATGCTGCCATTAAGCGCCAACCCTATCCTTTTGCTAACCCCTATTATTGGGCAGCTTCCGTAGCTACAGGCACTTAGGGGTTAGGATTGTAAGATTGGCAGAATTTTTCGATGCCTTCTTGCTCAATATAGATAGCAATTGGAGTAGCCATTAGTCCGGCTACTAGAGGTTTAAATTCCAGTGATCCCGCCAAGAACTCAGCTATTACTCCTATAAGTGCAGGCAAGTAGTTTTCTCTAAATTTTTTATATTTTGGCTGACAGATATGACCATGACACTGCCTAAGGATCTGAGTAAACCAACGCAAGTCACCCTTATCTTCTACTCCTTCAATGCCATTGCGAGTGGCTAGGGATTCAGCAGCATCAGCTAAATCACCATCCCACTCTTCGATTACCTCAAGAGCTTCTAGTGCTTGTGGATTATTTGCCAGTTCGGAACGTAACTTGGAAATCTGTTCTGATGTAAGTGTAGTCATCAAGTTATTTCGCTAAACTTGCTGAATTTGACAACAACTTTCAGTTTACAACAGTTTTTATAGAAAATAGCGCTTTATATGGCGTTGCTTAATAATGGAATGATTTTAAGCACACCTGTGGAATGGGGATCTTGGTAGAACTGGCATCTTGCCAGTTTCAATCTATTTTCGCGCGGGCATCTTGCCAGTTTCAATCTATTTTCGTGGGGGCAGAATGCCCACTCTATAATGGAATGATTTTAAGCGCACCTGTGGAATAGGTATCTTGGTAGAACTGGCATCTTGCCAGTTTCATGCTTATTTTCGTGCGGGCAGGATGCCCACTCTATAATGGAATGATTTTAAGCGCACCTGTGGAATGGGGATCAGGCGTGGCACTGGCATCAAGCCAGTTTCAATCTATTTTCGTGCGGGCAGGATGCCCAATATTTTCGTGCGGGCAGGATGCCCACTCTACTCCTATTCATTCAGAGACTGACGCAACGGCCTTTATATTAAATTTATAGCAATCTGTGTCGAAATTTTGATAATTTTTCTTCCCTACTCCCTACTCCCTACTCCCTACTCCCTTTGCTATATAAGGTACCTTAAATTTTGTTAAACCTACTCGACACGGCCTGCTTTCTTGAAACTCTCTCAGGGCATCCGTGAAATGAATTGTACCAACAGGGGGGCGCTAAACAACAGAGCGATATCAATAACGGTGATAGTAGCGAAGCGAATCTGTTGACTACTCATAATTACTTATTTCCTCATTTATCAAGGTAGCTTAAATTTTGTTAAACCTACTCGACACGGCCTGCTTTCTTGAAACTCTCTCAGGGCATCCGTGAAATAAATTTTACCAACAGGGGGGCGCTAAACAACAGAGCGATATCAATAACGGTGATAGTAGCGAAGCGAATCTGTTGACTACTCATAATTACCTATTTCCTCATTTATCAACGTACATTAAATTTTGTTAAACCTACTCGACACGGCCTGCTTTCTTGAAACTCTCTCAGGGCATCCGTGAAATGAATTGTACTAACAGGGGGGCGCTAAACAACAGAGCGATATCAATAACGGTGATAGTGGCAAAGCGAATCTGTTGACTACTCATAATTACCTATTTCCTGATTTATCAACGTACATTAAATTTTGTTAAACCTACTCGACACGGCCTGCTTTCTTGAAACACTCTCAGGGCATCCGTGAAATGAATTGTACTAACAGGGGGGCGCTAAACAACAGAGCGATATCAATAACGGTGATAGTAGCGAAGCGAATTTGTTGACTACTCATAATTACCTATTTCCTCCAGCAGTTATCTAAAACTTCTTTAAAGTTGATGTGAATATACTACAGTCCACAATAATTTCACTGCACCGACTTAGCTCACCCACCTTAGTGATTTTCCAGACCGATTGGTGTGATCTGGATCACAATAGCAAAGGGAACAGGGAGTAGGTCAGCATTCAGCAGTCAGCGGTCAGCGGTCAGCTTGTTGATAGCTGATAGCAGCTAAAGTAGCGTTGCTGATTCTGGGTATGATTCCGCGCCCCATACCCAGAATCAGCAACGCCATTTTCTGAGGGTGACCATAGACCAAATCCTGTGGCTGATACGCGACACGCTGATAGCTGAATGCTTACGAGGCAACAGGCAACAGGCAAGAGCTATATAGAGATTTTTGGGAATGGAAAAAACTGTAATCGCTGTTTACAATTCATTTAAAAACCCTATACCAATCCAGGGATTTTCCTTAATGCATATAAAATTAAATTTGTCAAGTAACTTTACTGAACTTTTGTTCTAGGGGCAATGTCCTAGAAGCCTGTGGTAAATTTAACTCAAAGACTGCGGAAGCTTGCCGATCGAAAAGGTTGGCATAGGGAGGATTCCGTTCCCCAGATTCTGGTCACTCAAGGGTGTATCTGATTTTTATTCAACCGCTGGTAATCCAACTAGCTTGCTCCGGATTAGGTAGCGCTAGCCTTGTATCAATAGCTAAACATCCCATGCGGCAATTTAATTTTTAATCAGAGTTAAAACGTTCTGCTGATGACACCCTTTTTTCGCAAGGCTTTTGCCCATCTACCCAAAAAAAATCCTAGGTCACACCGATCAGATGGTCACTCTAGCGCTAATCAAGCCTCTACTTCGAGGAGGTTCGATGCAAAAGCAGATCATCCTCGGCCTTCGTTCCAAAGATATTCTTTAGTCCTACTATTATTCCTCAGCTGTAGTATTTCCATTGGGTTAAGCACAAGGTTAGTGTCTGCCCAAAGTGATGGCAGTACCACTGATAGTAACAAAACCCTAAGGGAGAGTACCATCGAGGAACTCAAGGAAAAATCTCAACCCACCTTTGCTCTACCTTCCCCACCAACTAAAGCTCCTGAGATCGATGCTCCTCCTGCTGGTAAGTACATCCTAGAATTCAATCGCAGCCAGA